>JAESSM010000172.1 GCA_016764115.1 Bacteroidia bacterium
ATCCTGAAGAGATCAAAGAGAACCTAATTGCTCAACTAACAGCACCTGTTAAATGGAGTCAGTCAGTTCAAGCAATGATCAATGATAGTGCAAATTCGTTCATTGAAGTTGGGCCGGGTAAAGTATTACAAGGTTTAGTAAGAAAAGTGAGCAGGGAAGTTGAGGCAGAAAGTGCGTAATTAATTCAGATATTTAGTTTGATCCCTATTGGTGTATTTTTCATAATTATCTACTAAATCTGTATATACTGAAGTTAGCCCATCTTTTAACTTTATTGAATGCTGAAATCCCAGATCTCTTAACTTAGTAGTATCAAGTAATTTCCTTGGAACTCCATCCGGTTTTGAATCATCCCAACGAAGCTCACCTTTATATTCTGTGACATCTTTTATCAAGTTCGCCAAAGTTTTAATTGAAACTTCCTCTCCTGTACCAATATTTATGAACTGACTTTCATTGTAATTTAACATTAAGAAATAACATGCTTTTGCAAGATCATCAACATGTAAAAATTCTCGTAATGGACTTCCTGTTCCCCATAATTCTACATATTCTTTAGATGCTACTTTTGCATCATGGAACTTTCTAATCAATGCAGCTAACACGTGTGAATTATTTAAGTCGTAGTTATCATTTGGCCCATATAGGTTGTTTGGCATCACAGAAATAAAGTTACATCCGTATTGATTATTATACGCCTCACACATTTTCAATCCTGCTATTTTTGCTATAGCATAAGGTTCATTAGTTGGTTCAAGCAGTCCTGTCAGCATATATTCTTCTTTCATTGGCTGCTCTGCCAATTTAGGGTAGATACATGCAGAACCCATGAATACAAGTTTTTTAACTTTGTTTACATAACTTTCATGAATAATATTAGTTTGAATTATTAAGTTGTTGTACAAAAAATCCCCACGGTACGTATTATTTGCTTGAATCCCTCCTACCATAGCCGCAGAAAGGACAACATATTCTGGTTGCTCTTTAGAGAAAAAATCCCGCACCATACTTTGCTCTCTTAAATCTAATTCATTGGAATTTTCGGTAATAATATTATTATAACCTTCACCTATTAATTTTCGGTGTATTGCGGATCCTACCATTCCATTATGACCAGCTATATATATCTTTGATTGCTTATCCATTAGTTACTTTTTATTCAGCTTCATTTTCAATTAACTCATATCCGCTTTCGACTAAAAACTTATTTTTTTTCATTTCTTTCAAATCTTCTATTACCATTTCATGTACTAATGAATTTAGATCATACTTAGGTTCCCATCCTAATTCTTTCTTAGCTTTTGAAGGGTCTCCCAGCAATAACTCTACTTCAGTGGGTCGAAAATATTTTTCATCAACTTGGACTACAGTATCGCCAATTGAATTCTTGAATTTTTCATTGCTTATTTCTCCAACAACCGATTGAAATTTTTCTTCGTTTAAATGTTCTAATATTCCTATCTCGCTCTTGACTTTACCTTCAAATCGAATCGTAGCACCAATCTCTTCAAAAGATTGAGTGATAAAATCCCGAACAGAAGTTGCTATGCCTGTAGCAATTACGAAATCATCAGCTTGGTGATATTGTAACATCATCCACATTGCTTCGACATAATCTTTGGCATGTCCCCAATCTCTTTTGGCATCTAGATTCCCAATAAAAAATTTCTCTTGAAGTCCTAAACCTATCCTAGAAACTGCTCTTGTAATTTTACGAGTCATAAAAGTTTCACCTCTTAAAGGGCTCTCGTGATTAAAGAGGATACCATTTGATGCGAATATATCATAACTCTCTCGATAATTTACAGTTACCCAATAGGAATAAATCTTTGCTGCAGCATATGGAGAGCGTGGATAAAATGGAGTTGTTTCTTTTTGTGGTATTTCCTGTACTTTACCATATAATTCTGAAGTGGAAGCCTGGTAAAATTTGGTTTTTTTATCAAGATTTAGAATTCTAATTGCTTCTAATAACCTGAGTGTTCCTAATGCACCAACATTTGCAGTATATTCTGGTGTATCAAAACTGACTTGAACATGGCTTTGGGCGGCAAGGTTATATATTTCGTCTGGTTGAACTTCTTGTATTATACGTATTAAGTTAGTAGAGTCAGTTAAGTCGCCAAAATGTAAAATAAAATTAACCTCTTTCTGATGAAGGTCCTTATAAAGGTGGTCAACACGTTGAGTATTAAATAAAGATGATCGTCTTTTTATACCATGAACTTCATAACCTTTTTCTAAAAGGAATTCTGCTAAGTATGCTCCATCTTGTCCGGTAATTCCAGTTATTAATGCTTTCTTCATAGTTTATTATTTAATAAGCTAGCGGTAGTAATTATTTTTTGACAATACTTATCTTTTAAACAAGCATTCAAGTTATAAATATGGTTTAAATTATGAGCATCTGTACCTACAAAATCTATCATATTATTATCTATCAAGTCTATTGCTATGGTTCTTGCTATAGGCGAGTATGAACCAATAATGGAATTGATATTTAATTGGAAAAACACTCCTGTTTCTTTTAAAGATTGATAATTTTTGAAATCATCATATAGGAAATTATATCTCTCAGGGTGGGCTAAAATAGGTTTATATTTTTGAGCAAAAAGTTGAAAAATAACATCCTTTAGATTCTCAGGTTTATTAATATAAGATGTTTCAAATAGAACATAATTATCTCCAAAAGTAAGTAATTTTTCATTGTCGATTTTCCCTGAGAATTCTTCATCTAAATAATATTCGGCAGCGGCCTCAATTGTAATCTCAATGTTTCGCCTCGCCAATTCATTTTTAAGATTAGAAAGCCCATTTATGATAGTTTCAGAAGAGTTTTTATAGTAGTCACACATCACATGCGGTGTAGTAATTAGTTTATTAAATCCTAAAGACTTTAGCTGAATGACCATTTGTATTGCCATTTCCATGTCTTCTGCGCCATCATCTATACCCGGAATAAGATGTGAGTGCATATCTGTTCCGATTATGGAAAAATCTTGAATAGGAAAAGAAGGTGCTTCGTCTTTCTTACTGAACTTTTTGAGGAGATTCTTAAACATCAAATAACGTTATAATAGAATCTAATTGGATGGTACTTTTGAATTTTCTAAAAACCAATCATAAGTTTTTTCAATACCATTATTTATATCATAATTAGGAGAAAAATTCAACAATCTTTTTGCCTTATCAATACTTGCTAAGGAATCATGAATGTCACCTATTCTTTGGTCCTTATGAGTAGGTTCAAGGACGGAGCCTGATTTATCCTTAATAATTTGAAACAATTGGTTAACAGATGTTTGTTCACCAGCTGCTATATTATAGATACTATTAATCGCTTCCGAATTTTGCACAAATGCAGCTTTAATGTTTGCTTGGATAGCATCCTGAACAAATGTAAAATCTCTGGTTTGCGAACCATCCCCATAAATAACAGGTTGTATGTCGTTCATTACGGCGTCAATGAATAATGGAATTACTGCTGCATACGCTCCTTCAGGACTTTGATTTGGTCCATAAACATTAAAATACCTCAGCCCTATAACGTCTAAGCCATATAGATTTGCAAAAACATTTGCATATAATTCATTAACATATTTCGAAACGGCATAGGGAGATAAAGGCTTTCCAATTGTATCTTCAGTTTTAGGCAACGCTGTACTATCACCATATGTAGAAGATGAAGCTGCATATATGAATCGCTTGATCCTGGATTCCTTACAAGCGGTTATAACATTTAAAAACCCATTGATATTTATACTATTTGTGTTAATTGGATCTTTAATTGATCTGGGAACTGAGCCCAAAGCGGCTTGATGCATAACATATTCAATATCAGTACAAGCTTTTTTACAAGTATCCAGATCTCTGATATCTCCTTCTATAAGTTCAAAAGAAGTGTAATCAAAAAAGTCTTTGATATTATGTTTAGTACCGGTTAAAAAATTATCGAGTACACGGACTTTACCTGCTCCATTCTTTAACAGATATTCGGTTAAGTTCGAGCCAATAAAACCTGCTCCTCCTGTCACCAAAAAGGAATGGTTGCTTAGATCATCTGTATGATAAAAGGAATTTTCCAAATTAACTGTATTGTTTCTCGTAATATTTTTGATAATCACCTGATGTAACTTCTTTTAACCATCCATCATTGTTTAGATACCAATCAATAGTTTCCTCTATTCCTTGATCAAAATTTAATGAAGGCTCCCAGCCTCATTCATTTTTTAGTTTGGATGCATCTATAGCATAACGTTGATCGTGACCGGGTCGATCTTTAACAAATGTAACTAATTGATCGAAGGAACATTCTTTTCTTTCTAATTTCTTATCCAAGATATCGCAGATAACTTTTATTATATCAATATTCTTTTCCTCGTTAAATCCACCAATATTATATGTTGATCCGATTTCCCCGTTATGAAATATTACGTCAATTGCTGCAGCATGATCTTTAACGTAAAGCCAATCTCTAATATTTTCACCTTTTCCATAAACAGGTATAGACTTATTATTCTGAACATTATGAATAACTAGAGGTATCAACTTCTCAGGGAATTGATTAGGGCCGTAGTTGTTGGACCAATTAGAAATAACTATAGGCATTTTAAATGTGTTGTTATACGCCCTAATAAAATGATCTGCACTAGCCTTTGAAGCTGAGTAAGGGCTTTGAGGATCATAAGGAGTTGTTTCTAAAAAGTATCCATCAGTACCTAATGAACCATAAACTTCATCAGTAGAAACTTGATAAAAGAGTTTACCTTCAAAATTATCCTTCCAAATAGATTTAGCTGCGTTAAGTAGGTTAACAGTCCCAAGGATATTCGATTGAAGAAACTCTAAAGGATTTACAATGGATCTATCTACATGTGATTCGGCAGCAAGGTTAATAACTGAATCAAATGGGATGTCATTAAACAGTTCATTAATAGCAGATGTGTCAGCAATGTCAGCCTTTATGAAGGCATAGTTTTCGCTATCTTCAATATCCGTTAGGTTATTTAAATTCCCTGCATAGGTTAAATTATCAAGGTTATAAATAGAATAATCTGGATACTTGGAAACAAATAATCTCACTACATGAGATCCTATAAATCCGGCACCTCCGGTTATTAATATTTTTTTCTTCGATTCCATTTATTCTTGCTCAACAATTGAATTTTGTTCAGTTAATTGCTGTTCCCAATTCCAGGCAGAGGATAACATCTCTTCTAAGCTTTTTTCGGCTTTCCATCCTAAAACTTCGTTTGCCAGTTTTGAATTGGAATAAATTTGTTCTACATCTCCTGACCTTCTATCTGTAATTTCATAATTTAATTTAATACCACTTACTTGTTCAAACGTATGTATTATTTCAAGTACAGTTGTTCCATTGCCAGTACCCAAATTAAAAACTTCATAATTTGCTTTGTTACCCTGAAAGAGTCTTTGCAAAGCGGAAACATGAGCTTTAGCAATATCTACCACATGAATATAATCTCTTACACAAGTACCATCTTTGGTGTTATAGTCATTTCCAAATACAAATAGTTTTTCTCTTTTTTTAATTGCTGTTTCAGTTACAAGAGGTACTAAATTAGTTGCTGTACTTGTCGCTAATTCACCAATTAATGCCGATTCATGTGCTCCGATCGGATTAAAATACCGAAGACTTATCACACTCATATCAGAATTATTGCTTAATCTTTCCAGAATTCCTTCTGAGATTTGTTTGGTTTCACCGTAAACCGATTCCGATGGTTTGAATGGAGTAGATTCATTAACAGGTATATTATCAGGTTGCCCGTAAACTGTACATGAGGATGAAAATACAAAATTGGTAATCTGATTTTTAATGGCGTTATCAGCTAAATTAATTAACGAACCAAGGTTATTGTTATAATATAGAATGGGNTNTTTNAATGANTCTTCTACNGATTTTANTGCNGCAAAATGTATNATTGCAGAAATATTTTTATTGTCATTAAAGAAATTANTGGTTGCTTCTTTATCACAAAGNTCTAATTNTACAAAGTTAGGTTTGATNCCTGTGATCTTTTCTATTTGATCAAGGGTTTCAATTCTGGAGTTTACAAGATTGTCAACAATCAAAACTTCATAACCATTTTGTTGAAGTTCAACCACTGTATGAGATCCTATATATCCTGTTCCTCCCGTAACTAATATTTGATTCTTTTGCTCGGTCATTTAAATTATAAGCTCAAATAAGTTAGGTCCTTGATTTTGTTTCTGTAGATACCTTTAACATCAACTAACACCGCGTTGTCTGATGATATTTTTTTGAAATAATCTTCGCTCAAATTCGCATATTCATCGTGATTTACAGCTACAACTATTCCATCATAGTTTTGTCCAATACTATCAGACAGATCAATATCATATTCTTCTTTCATCTCTTCAGAGGAAGCGTAAGGATCTACAACATCAACATTTACATTAAATGATTTTAACTCGTTAACAAGGTCAGCGACTTTAGAATTTCTTATGTCTGCAACGTTTTCCTTAAATGTTGCTCCCATTACTAAAACTTTCGATTCAACTATATTTTTTCCATTTTTAATGATAGCCTGAACAGTCTTTTTAGCCACATATGCTGGCATTAAGTCATTAATATACCTTCCACTAAGAATTACTCTGGCATTATAATTAAGTTCCTTTGCTTTATGTGTTAAGTAATATGGATCAACACCAATGCAGTGTCCACCAACTAAACCCGGAAAGAATTTAAGAAAATTCCATTTAGTGCCAGCTGCATCGAGCACATCAAAAGTATTAATACCAACACGATCAAAAATTATAGATAACTCATTCATTAAAGCTATGTTGAGATCTCGCTGAGTATTTTCAATAACCTTAGCAGCCTCTGCTACCTTAATGGATTTTGCTTTATAAACCCCTGCCTGAACAACTATCTCATAAGTCTTTGCGATTTGCTCTAATGATTCTTCACAACATCCGGAAACTACTTTAGTGATCTTGGTTAAAGTATGTTCTGTATCTCCAGGATTAATACGCTCTGGAGAGTATCCCACTTTAAAATCTTCTTTAAACTTTAAGCCAGATTCTTTTTCAAGAACCGGAATGCAATCTTCTTCGGTACAACCAGGATAAACTGTTGATTCAAAAACAACGTAATCTCCTTTCTTTAATACTTTACTCAAAGAAGTGCTTGCTCCTAAAAGTGGTTTTAGATCCGGAACTTTGTGTTCATCAATTGGAGTAGGTACAGCAACAATGTAAAATGTGGCTTCTTTTAGTGCATCTGCTGAGGCTGTGAAATGAATATCTGTTCCCTCAAAAGCTGAAGAATCTAATTCTTTACTAGGGTCTATTCCCTGTTTCATCAGTTCTACTCGTGCTTCGTTGATGTCAAACCCTATTACAGATATTTTCTTAGCAAACTCTAATGCAATAGGAAGCCCTACGTAACCAAGTCCAATTACCGCAAGTTTAGCTTCCTTATTTATAAGTTGGTCGTACATAAAGGTATTTATAGTTATTAGTTGGTTTCGTGAATGAGTTCTTTGTCAGAAATCAATTTTTCGAAATAGTCTAATGTTGATCTCAATCCTTCCGTTCTTTCTACCTTAGGGCTCCAGTCTAATATTTTTTTGGCTATTGAAATGTCCGGTTGTCTTTGTTTTGGGTCATCAGTTGGTAATTCTTTGTTAATAATTTTTGAATGGCTATTGGTAAGAGCTACAACTTCCTCGGCAAATTCTTTAATAGTTATTTCCTGTGGGTTTCCAAGATTAATAGGATTTTCAAAATCACTTAATAGAAGCTTGTAGATTCCTTCAATAAGATCATCAACATAGCAAAAAGATCTTGTTTGACTTCCATCTCCAAAAACTGTAATATCTTCTCCTTTTAATGCCTGGCTAATAAAAGCTGGTAATGCTCGTCCATCATTCAATCTCATTCTAGGCCCATAAGTATTGAATATTCTGGCAATTCTAGTTTCCAAGCCATGGGTTCTGTGATAAGCCATGGTTATTGCTTCCTGAAATCTTTTAGCTTCATCATAAACACCCCTTGGTCCTATAGGATTCACATTTCCCCAATACTCTTCATTTTGTGGATGAACCAGTGGGTCACCATATACTTCAGAAGTGGACGCAATTAGCAATCTTGCATCCTTTGCAAGTGCTAATCCCAATAAATTATGTGTTCCCAGTGATCCAACCTTTAACGTTTGAATTGGCATTTTTAAATAGTCGATAGGACTGGCCGGTGAGGCGAAATGTAATATATAATCCAAATTTCCAGGAACATGAACGAATTTTGAAACATCATGGTTATAATATTCAAATTCTTTAATTGAGAAAAGGTGTTTTATGTTTTCCAAATTACCGGTTAATAGATTGTCCATTCCAACAACCTGGTAACCTTCTTTAATAAACCTATCGCATAAGTGTGAACCAAGAAAACCTGCAGCACCTGTTATTAATACTCTTTTTGAACTCATAATTAATTCAGGTCAGTAAGTGTTTTTTCTAATTCGTTCACAGTTTGTCGCCCAATACTAGCATAATAGTACCCTAGTTTTTCGACAGGTGCAGGTTTGTATAAATTCCTGCCATCAAAAATTACTTTCTCTTTAAGTAGGTCTGATATCTTGTTAAAATCAGGAGTTCTGAAAACTGACCATTCTGTTGCAATGATCAAAGCATCAGCATCTTTTAAAGCATCGTATTGATTAGGGGCGTATTCAATTTTATCACCTATAGCTTGTTTGATATTATCCATTGCTTCAGGATCGTAGGCGCGGACAGAAGCTCCCATTTTGGTTAACTCGTCAATAATATATAATACAGGAGCTTCCCTTATATCATCAGTATTAGGTTTGAATGCAAGGCCCCATAGAGCAAACTTTTTACCCACAATAGAACCATCATAATAGGAACTAACTTTCTCTACTATTTTTATTCTTTGCGTTT
>JAESSM010000173.1 GCA_016764115.1 Bacteroidia bacterium
AAAAACCCTCCCTTTTCACCTACTGAACATCTGTGTTCAACCATCCTGGGGAACATTGCCTCTAATCTCTCCGAAAATCCTTCAACTTTATCCGATGGGTATTCTTCCATTTCTTCCAAGTCCAATCTCATTTGGATCAACTTCTTTCTACTGATACTCCAAATATTTGGACCTCTCAAAACATTTATACTTAATATTTTCATCTGCTTATAA
Source organism: Bacteroidia bacterium (assembly GCA_016764115.1). Classification (GTDB taxonomy): domain Bacteria; phylum Bacteroidota; class Bacteroidia; order JAESSM01; family NORP286; genus NORP286. The sequence goes on from JAESSM010000173.1 coordinate 214, forward strand.
TTTGTTTTTAATGGTCATATGGAACTTACCTTGATTAAATAATCATTACCATGTGCGATTTAATAATTATTCAATCATGGCCGATTCATGACTTCTTTATAATAATTTTAGTGGCTGTTACTTTTCCCAAAAAGGGAGACGAAAATACGAAATATTACCCTCATTTCAAAGCATTTAGCTAATACAATTCTATAAGGAAACCACTTTCTTGAAAATTAAATATTTAATTAGCAAATTATTTTTTTTATTTACTTTGTGCTGTCTTTAGATTAATTTAATTGAACCAGAATGAATAAACTTGTTGCAAATGCTGATGAAGCTGTAAAAGATATATTTGATGGAGCTACATTGATGCTTGGAGGATTCGGGCTATGTGGAATTCCAGAATGTTGCATAGCGGCTTTGGTGAGAAAAGGAACTAAAGAACTAACCTGTATATCCAATAATGCGGGAGTAGATGACTTTGGAATAGGACTAATGCTTCAAACAAAACAAGTAAAGAAGATGATCTCGTCTTATGTTGGAGAAAATGCTGAATTTGAAAAGCAATTACTTAGCGGAGAACTTGAAGTAGATCTAATTCCTCAAGGATCCTTGGCCGAAAGAGTTAGAGCAGGTGGAGCAGGAATTCCTGCATTTTACACACCAGCTGGCTTTGGAACAGAAATCGCAGAAGGAAAAGAAACTCGAGAATTTGATGGCAAAATGTACATTATGGAAGAAGCGCTTAAAGCAGATTTCTCAATTGTCAAAGCTTGGAAAGGTGATGAATCCGGCAATTTGGTATATAGAAAAACGGCTCGAAACTTTAATCCAATGATGGCTACAGCAGGTAAAATTACAATCGCAGAGGTAGAAGAATTAGTTCCCGTTGGCAGCCTTGAACCTGATACAATTCATACTCCTGGAATATTTGTGCAAAGAATTTTTCAAGGAAAGAATTACGAGAAACGCATTGAACAACTTACTATTGCTAATTAGTTAATTTGAAAATAAAATGAAAAATAGTACACTGGTTTACTATGATGATTATGATAACTAATGATAGCTTATTAATAGAGAGATGAATAACTGAGACAAAAAAACAATTTTCAAATTGACTAATTTTCAAATTCTCAAATTAAAAAAACATGGCTTTAGATAAATACGGTATCGCACAAAGAATTGCAAAAGAAATTAAAGATGGCTATTATGTAAATTTAGGAATTGGAATACCAACTTTGGTAGCAAATTATGTTCCAGATGACATAACAATTGTTTTACAAAGTGAAAATGGAATGCTGGGTATAGGCCCTTTCCCTACAGAACAAGCAGTTGATGCTGATCTTATCAATGCCGGCAAACAAACTGTAACTGTATTACCTGAAGGCTCATTTTTTAGTTCTGCCGAGAGTTTTGCTATGATTAGAGGCCAGCATGTGGATCTTGCCATACTAGGAGCTATGGAAGTTTCTGAGAATGGAGATATTGCTAACTGGAAAATTCCGGGAAAGATGGTGAAAGGAATGGGTGGAGCAATGGATCTTGTCGCCTCATCAAAAAATATTATAGTTGCGATGATGCACACCAATAAAGCCGGAGAATCTAAACTACTTCCCGAATGCACCCTTCCATTGACTGGTGTAAATTGTATTAAGAAAATAGTAACTGATATTGCCGTTATGGATGTGACTGAAAACGGATTTAAACTTCTAGAGTGTGCCCCTGGTGTGAGCGTAGAAGAAGTCAAAGAAAAAACTGCAGGTAAATTATTAGTTGAAGGAGATATTCCGGAAATGCAATTGGCTTAGGTCCGAAATAACTGATCAATTGGCAAACAAAAAACGAAGATAACGAATAGTTGTTTTAAGTATTTTCATTTTTGACTTTCCCTTTCTTTTTCCTGAATAAAGCACCATAGGAATCTCAATAATAGTAGCATTTACACGAATTGCTTTTATTAAAATTTCTATCATTGAAATAAACCCTGTTTCTTTAATTAATATGTTATTTTTCTCTTTGATCTTTCTTAATATACTTATAGAATAAATGCGGTAAAAAGAACTAAGAGTTAATACTTTAATATTGAAGTAAAACCTTAAAAAGAGATTGGCAACAGCAGAAATGACCTTTCTGAAAAAAGAAGTTTTATCAAATCCTCCTCCTTGTGCATAAATAGAAGCTAGCACTAAATCATACCCCATCCTAGAAATTACAAGCATTTTTGGTAAGATCAAAATGTCGGAGGTATTGTCAGCTTCTAAGGTAATTACTTTATCACTATCATCTTTTGAGTGGTTTAAGATCCATTCAAAACCAATGTTGAAAGCATGACCAGGTCCGTGATTTTTATCATCACCTAAAACAACAAAATTAGTATTGAGGAATAGCTTGTGAATAACATCCACTGAACTATCTACCGAACCATCATCTGAAAACACATAGAACTTTTCATCTTCTGCCAATATTGAAGTTAAATTCTCGTGCAATAGTTCCAGGTTGGATTCTTCGTTATAAAGTGGAATAAGGAAATAGAGCATAAACTATATGGTTCGGATATTATTTTATAATTTTTGCATCAGCCTACTTATTGATTCTTTTGCCATTCAATAGTTTTTTCCATTCCTTCGATAAGAGAAAACTTTGGATCATAATTGAGAAGTTCTTTTATTTTGGTAATATCNGGAACCCTCCTTCTCACATCCTCATANTTTCCAAAAGTTTCATANGGAATAAGATCGATCATNGGTTCAGNATCNTTGTTATTAACCAATTTCCAAATCAATTTTCCNANTTCTAAAATTGAAATTTCATCNTCNGGATTATTNGCAATGTTNAANATNTCATTTTTNGANTTTGCNTCAAACATACATTTTACAATTCCTTGAATGGTGTCTTCAATNTAAGTAAACGTACGGGTTTGTAAACCATCACCGTGAATTTCCATTGGCTTTTGTTCCAGCGCACTGGCAATAAATACTGACTGAGGGCCTCCCCACCAAGTCAGATTGTGATTAGGACCATAAGAACCAAAAAGACGCATTATGGTATATTCTAATTCAAAGTCAGCATGATTTGCAATGATGTATTGTTCAGCATATATCTTCGAAATAGCATAAGCCCAACGCTTTACCGTAGTTTGTCCTAGCAAGATGTCTGAATTTTCATTGTAGGGAACATCAGGGTTTTTTCCGTAAATGTCAGATGTCGATGCATATACCACTTTAACTTTATCGGCTACGCACTTCTTAATAACATTTCTGAGCATCATTGAATTTTCATCAAGTGTTATCAACGCACTGGTATAACGTGGAATTTTTTGAGATGCCAGATGAACCATAATATCACCATTTATAGGACTTAATATAGATTCATCCTTTAAATCTCCTTCTATAAAAGTGAAATTTTTGTTTGATGAGAATCTCTCTATATTTTTCAGTAGTCCATAACTCAGGTTATCAATTCCAATTACCTTATGATCCAATTTTAGTAATGCACCGGCTAAATTTGAACCAACAAATCCTGCTACACCTGTAATGATAATAGTCATTCCTCTTATTTATTTATTTGATATAGATAATAATTAGGGGTTTGTTCAACTAATGAAGCATTCTCAAAATTCATCAAAAAAGGTGATAAGATATAATCTACAGTAATTTTACCAAGCAAACTAAACCTGTCCTTTAGTCTATAATTAACTGTATATCTTATCCTGTTTCCATTATCACTAGCCAAAGGTAAAGCTAATAGAAATTCCAATGTGTTGTATGTGTCATAAAAAGCAGGATCAAAGAGAACGGTAGTAGTCTCCTGATCAATTCCAATTTTTGACAAAGATGAAAAATTACCCTTAATAATTTCTGTATTGGCATGCACCTCTTTTTTTAGGTCTTGATTGCTGTTAACAAATGCAAAACTTGTTGGAAACAATAAAATTAGTATCACTAAAAGTGAGATCTGTATTATATTCTTCAATCTATTGTTCATGAGTGTTATTACAATAAAATTAAGCAACAATAGAGGAATGGTTATCCTGATCAAATAATAGTAATTAGTATGATACATAAAAATATAGGACGATAAAGTAATAGTAACTATTAAACCAAATGCGAGCAACAGCTTATTTTTACGAGTATAGCCCAGAAATAATGCAATAATGGGTGACCCAAATAATACAAAGTAAATTAGGTAATAAGATATCGAAGGCCCTCCATCAACAACTGATTGGGTTTTTGGATCCGCAAGGTTTTCATAAAGATTGAACAGGTATTTGAGGTTATTACCGGCATATTTAATAAAAGAGGAAAAGGCCTTAGAAAAATCAAGATGTGCCAGGTGGTCGAATGCTTTTAATCCTTCTGCAAACGCCGGTGCAGCAAAGTAACTTGCATAAAGTTTTGTTATGAATATACCCAAAAAGATACTTAGAGTGTAGAGCGAAAATTGCACCTTGTTTTTAGAATAGGGTAAAATCCCAAATAAAAATAAAATGAAATTTTGCTTAAAGAATGAGATTATAATTGTTAAACAACAATACTGAAAAAGCAAAACCCCATATTGTCCATCCTTTTTTTGTTGTATCAGTAAGAGATAATAAATTAAAATACCTGCAAAAACCAATTCCAAAATACAAGGCATAAAATAGAAAGCATAATTCAAAACCGGCGCACCAAGCAATAAGACCAAAGCGATCCATTTTTTGTCTTTTGTACTCACCAGGGTCATTTTATATAAAACAAACATGCTAAGCGCTAGCAATATGAAATTGGTGTAAATAAAACTCTTTTCTGCATTACCCATCAACTTGCACCATGAGCCAAAAAAAATGGGATACAAAGGTCCATAATAATCCGACTCGAAGATCTTGGATACCAATTCTTCAATGAATATGGAGGCTTTAAGTGAATTATTTTCTGAAAATACAATTGAACTTTGATAATAAAGGCTTTCATCCCAATCATGTGGAGCAATTTCTCCTATTGTAGAAAATCGGAAAAGCAAGAAAACATATACTGCCAATATTAATATCAGCAAAATGTTATATACCTGATCTAGTCCCAAGAATGGTGAAGAAACGGGCTTTTGCTTAACAGTTTGAGCTGGGGCTTTTCGCTTTTTTTTCTTCACTTGTCAGCAACTTTGAATTAATTAACAGGTGGGTTAAAGTAAATTTTGCCTTTCTTTTTTTTCTTTGGGTTGAGCGGTTTGGTTGTAAATTCTTCTTCGTATATCTGGGGCATACTTAGCTTCATTCTCTTCTGTATGTTTTTGACCTTCAAGTGTGCTTTTTCCGCCAAATTGTAATTTTCAGTATCCCCGATATTTTTATAATACCTTTTATGTATATCAAGCATTGCTTCTATATCCACTACTTTATTATCCGCTTTAGCATCATTAAGCAATAAATCAGATTCTAACCATTTATATTCAAGATTTAAGTACTCCTTAACTGGATCGATCAATTTATTAGACACAAAACAACCAGACGGATACGACTTTTTAGGGGTAAATTTAATTAAGTTCATGTATGAATAGTATGCTTTAGGATCTAATAACAATGCGCCATCTCTTTCATTTGAAAGGCTTTCAAACTTTCTAATGAGATTCCCAAAAGCATTATTCAATGGCACTGAAGATAAAGTACACCCAGTATTATAAATTTGATGGGGATGTTCCTTTTCCAACGCCTTCACAAAAATCATATACTCTTTTTCAATTAGTTTATAAAATTCAGGATAAACTATTGGTATTATCTTGTAATTGGTGAACTTGATATCGTAATTTAATACTACAAGGTCAGTTCTGAAATTATTGGCAATTCGGTAATAGTAGTATTGAATAACCAATGTCCAGTCCGATATTAATACGATGCTGTTTTTAGGTGCAGATCGATCCAATTCATGCATCAATGATTCACTAATATCATAATCAGTCTTATCAACTTTCGCATAAGTAAAACCTATTTGAAATATCACTAACCCCAATATTAGCCAATAGTATTTCATCTTTATTACAATCCACTGAATACCATAAATTGTCAATAAACCTAGTACAAGAAAAGGTATTACCATGTGACCTTCTTCATCACCGCTAGCAGTAGGAGCCTGTAAATGCATCCATAAATTAAAAGCAAAATAGAAAGAGATTATAAAGAATAATTTATAAAGCCTCTTCTTTAAAACAATCACAAAACCAATTATAACAAATGGTAAAAAGAAAAAATATTGATTAAAGATCATTTTTGAAAAATAAACCGACTTTAAATAAAACATATTTTCATTCTTATTCTCTCCTACTAAAAGTTTTGTATAAACTTTACCTGTAATATGTTCCCAAAGCCTTTGACCGTTATCAGGATTCCCAAACTCAAATGGAAAATCCTGGCTTGCTCGCATGCTCATCCAGAAATAAAACCCACAGGTAA
>JAESSM010000174.1 GCA_016764115.1 Bacteroidia bacterium
AATCTCCCAGACATTGAAATGTCAAAGTTCTCTTTGGCCCTCGGTGCAAAGTAAGAAGTGTGCGGATCAAATGCATTGGAAATTGTGTTTATGTACGTACTTCTTCTATCGCTTAATTCCAGTTTAGCCATCCGATCAAACCATTCGTCATGGCGTTTGAGAATTTTTTCCCGTGATTCCTGTTCGAGAACTTCAAAAGTTTTGATTTCAATTGTAGTGTCATTTTTCTCCTTTGCCTCTTCTTGAATTACTGTTTGATCATACAATCGCGAGAGTGTTTGAAACTTCAATGATTTTCTCCACCTCTCCTTTAAAGTTCCGTTTGAAGCATATTCCAATTTCTTACCACTTAATTCTATTTCTTCATCAATACTAAAATCAAATGGTTTAGAAAGAATTTCTTTGTAATAAGCTTGGGATTCATCAATTCGATTATTCAATAACTCAATAGTAAGTCAAAAAACACATAGATACCACCGTTTAGTTGCTCATCAATGTCTTGTTCATATTTTTTAAGCTGGTTGATATCTTCTGAGCTAAAAAACTTCTTATTAAAATCCAACCGCTTTAAATATTCATCATAAACACTTTTTGAAAACTCATCATTAATTACTGCCGGATCAAAGTGACTCATGTTTAATCCTTGCATGATCAAATCAATCAAAACTTTTCCCTTTTCAGGATTCTCCTCAATCTTATAAGAACTGCAAACAATGAGAATTATTGAAAGGAATACTCTTGATATAGTTTTATACATTCAATTTAGTTTTTAAATGCTACGGGTAATACCTTACCATTCATTACTTTGTGGCCATTCACGATAAAATCTGCAATAAATGTGCCCATTTCTTTTGCAGATAAAGGAGCTGTGTAATCAGGAAAGGCTTGTGTCAACATTTCTGTTTGTACGGCTCCAAGTGCTAAACAGTTTACATGAATATTGTCATCTTCAAATTCTTTAGCCAAACATTCGCTCAAACATGCCAAAGCTCCCTTACTTGAGCTATAAGCAGATAGCCCGGAAAATTTTTCAGTTCCCTGAAAGCCCCCCATACTACCTATATTAACGATGTGACCTTTGTTTTCTTTTCCCATAAAAGACTTTATGGACTTAATTAGTGAAGTTACGCCAAACACATTTACATCGTAAACTTCTTGCCAATCCTCTCTTGAAAGCTCTGCAAAAGGTTTATTAATTAAAGTCCCGGCATTGTTAACTAGTCCATCAACTGTTCCATTAAATTCAGTATTAATTAATTGTAACAACTGGCTATCATCACTATTTTTTAGATCGAAACATAATGGATAAATTCTGCTATTAGCATTTAATTGATTTCCCTCTTCAACAAGTTTGGATAAACCACTTTTACTCCTAGATAATGCAATTATTTTATTAGTACCCAATTCGACCAGTTGCAAAACTGTTTCAAAACCTATTCCTCTACTAGCGCCTGTTACAATAAAATTCATTGAATCCCAATTATCTAATTCGATCTGCAGCTTTTATCATGTCATGATCCTTCTTGATTCCTTTATTCGCTAAAAAAGTAAATATAATTGCCAATGCCGGTAAGAACATCCCTAATGCTACATCTTTTTCACATTGTTCCATACAAAGAATTTTAGTCGCATCATCCAAATACCACACCATACAAGCCAGCAAACCTGTTATAAGCAGGAAATTGATCTTGCATAGTTTCATTTGCAACTCACGCCTGGAGTAGTTTGCAATAGTAAATAAGCTTAGCATCCCGGTAACAATGGTAAGTATTGATATAATAATGGTAAGAACAACAACCACAGCGACATTACTTTCAGCTCCGATCATATTAATTCCCCAAAGATTTATCTGAATATCAAACATATTAGTAGTATCAGTCAGTACGCTAATTTTATAAAAGGGGAAGTATAATAACAAAAGACACGCTATTCCGCTCAAAAACAAATACACTGATTGAATTCTTTGAATCATCTATTTCTTATTTCACTACTACGTTTCGAAAGTTCTATATCATGCTGAAGCAGTCAGAGCATGAATGGTCGATATTTTGTCATACTCTAAATGACCTCTATTTCCTTAAAACAAAATAACACATAAATAGCGTTCTAAGCAACGGGTTTATGTTATAACTGTCAGCTAAATACAAGTTTTATCTAGTAGAAATATCTTACTTTTGAACGCGAATGAAAAATCGATATTTCATAGAGATAAGTTTTAAAGGAACTAATTATGTTGGCTGGCAAGCACAGAAAAATGGCATCAGTATTCAAACTACTTTGGACGATGCATTATCTAAAATTTTACAGAACAATGTAACATCAATTGGTGCAGGGAGAACTGACTCCGGGGTTCATGCTGAAAGTTTTATGGCACATTTTGAGACAATTTCCAAGGTAAACCAAAATACTGCATTTAAACTAAACAGTTACTTACCCAATGACATTGCGGTCAAAAACATATTCACCACAAAAGAAAAGCAACATGCAAGATTTGATTGCATTTCACGATCTTATAAATACATTATCACTTTTCAGAAAAATCCTTTTCTAGAGAAGGAATCATGGGTAAGTCATAAAGAGTTTGACCTTGACAAGATGAATAAAACAGCTAAGTTTTTGTTAGACACTAAAAATTTTGAGGCATTTAGCCGCGTTCAAACTAATGTGAAACATTTTGAATGTGAAGTACAACTTGCTGAATGGAAAAAGAAAGGGAATGCAACAGTCTTTAACATCAAAGCAAATCGCTTTTTGAGGGGAATGGTACGGGCTATCGTAGGAACAACATTGAAAGTTGGATCTGGGGAAATGAGTATTAAAGAATTTAAGGAGGTTATTAAAAGTAAAGACAGAAGAATGGCAGGAGCTGCTGCAAAACCTTACGGTTTGTATTTTGTAAAAGCAGAGTATCCTTTTAAATTGAATTCAATTTTATAAAAAAAGCAAGAAGGGCTAGTACCCTTTATTGTTGACAATCCACCAGATTCTTTACCTTAACAGTAAGAATACAGGTAATAAAATAGAAGTACTCCTATATTAGCACACATTTATGACTGAAGTGTTGTAGCCAATTTTTCATTCAAACAATACTATTAAATACAAAAAGAATGACAACAAAAGACATCATTTTTCAAGCCATCACTGACAGAGTCGTAATTTAATGGGACGGCAAAATTTTAAAAAAGGTATTTTGAAAATATTAGTGTTCATTGGATATGTAGTGGCTTTAACATATTCAATTTTTGTTATAGTATATGTTTCAGTTCCTCAATCAAAATGGATACAAACAGGATTAAAGATTGTTAGTTATATAATTGTTTGTGTTTTACTTTTAGCTTTAGTCCATTATATTAAGACAGGTAAAAATATTTTTAAGCTTAAGAAGTTAATATTTTGTAAGCTTAAGAAGTGTATAAAATATATAGATGATAGAAGTTTCAGATGGTTTTATGCTCTCAAGAAACATCCTGATCAAATGACAATTTGAAAACTCTAAAGCCATGTATCTCATACACAAGTCGTTACGCATCTGATGTTTAATGAAAAACCTCACCAATATAATATTCGACAACCAACTTTTTAAGCGGCTATTTGCCTATTCATTTCCTTACAAGAAGGCCCTTTACACTTCTATTGTACTAACAATACTAATGGCAGTTTTGGGTCCTGCACGGCCCTGGTTAATTCAATATACTATTGATAATTTCATCATGTTATTTGACAAACAAGGATTGCTTTTTATGACCATGATAATGATAGGGTTGCTCATATTTCAAGCTGTTGTGCAATATTACCACACCTATTTGACTCAATGGCTGGGACAAACAATCATTAAAGATATCAGGATACAGACCTATAGCCACATTGTTAAACTACGATCACAATATTTTGACAAAACTCGAATTGGAACTATTGTTACCCGTTGTGTAAACGATGTTGAAACCATTGCAGATGTTTTCTCACAAGGATTAATCATTATCATAGCTAATCTCTTACAGCTTTTTACCGTAATGGCTATTATGTTTTGGACTAACTGGAAGCTCACCTTGATCACGCTATCCATTTTGCCCGTTCTTTTATACAGTACTTACGTATTTAAAGAAAAGGTAAAGGCAGTATTTGAGGAAGTAAGAACGCAGGTAGCACTACTCAATGCATTTATCCAGGAACATGTAACCGGAATGAGCATTGTACAAATTTTCAATCGTGAGGAGCGAGAAATGGAAAAGTTTAAGGAGATAAACAAAAAGCATATGAATGCCCATATCAAAACAATCTGGTACTACTCCATTTTCTTTCCCGTGGTTGAAATTCTTGGTGCCACCTCTATAGGATTAATGTTATGGTGGGGTACTAAAGGTGTAATTGAAAACCAACTAACTATTGGGGCTCTGATTGCTTTTATCCTATATATCAATATGCTGTTCAGGCCAATCAGGGAACTTGCAGACAAATTCAACATACTTCAAATGGGAATGGTAGCTGCTGAAAGAATTTTTAAAGTAATAGATACAGACGAGGTTATTGAAAATAATGGAACTTATAAATCAGAATCACTCAGAGGACTTATATCCTTCGAAAATGTTTGGTTCGCATATAATGAAGATAATTATGTTTTGAAGGATATTTCATTTGAAATAGAAGCAGGAAAAACATTGGCAATTGTTGGTACAACCGGTGCTGGCAAATCTTCTATCATTAACACGCTTGGGCGGTTTTATGAGATCAACAATGGAAATATTAAAATTGATGGTGTGGATATCAGGAAGTACGAGCTAGAATTTTTAAGAAATAATATGGCCATTGTACTACAAGATGTATTTCTTTTTTCAGATTCAATAACTAATAACATTAGTTTATATGACGAAAATATAACAGAAGAACAAATTGAAGAGGCTGCTAAGATCATAGAAGCTGACCAATTCATTAGAAACCTTCCCAATACCTATGAATATAATGTTCAGGAAAGAGGTGCGACCTTATCTGTTGGGCAACGGCAACTAATTTCATTTATTCGTGCCCTGGTCTCAGATCCAAAAATTTTAATTTTAGATGAGGCAACTTCTTCTATTGATACAGAAACTGAGAAATTGATACAACGAGCGATTGAAAAATTAGTGAAAGACAGAACATCAATAGTTATTGCTCATAGGTTGTCGACTATTCAAAATGCAGATAAGATCATGGTGCTTGATCACGGAGAGATCATAGAAATGGGAACACATGAAGAATTATTAGAATATGATGGAATGTACAGGAAGTTATATGAGGTTCAATTTGCGAGCGTGGCTTGATCAATTGACATTTACAATGTACAATTACCAGTTATCAATTGTTAATTATTTTCCTGTTCTTCTTCCTTTTTTTCCAGTTTTCCGATTCTTTTATCCAAAACCATAAGATAAATTACTATCCCTAAGAATATAGTCACTAATACAGAAACAACAACATATATCTTTCCGGATGACCGGAACAAGTTTTCTGATTCTTCTGCAAATACATTCATCGCAAAGAATAAAATAGAACAAACTAAAACTCCTGATTTTTTCATAACTCTAATTTCTATATAGGTACTTAAAATTTAAGTTTCTTAGCCTTATTCTGAGTTCCATGATCCATATCCCCAATAAGGTCCACCCAATTACCGCAGGATAAAACACTAGCCTCATTCCGCCATCCAAATCATAGACATTGAATCCAGGATTACCACCACTGCCAGGATGAAGTGAATCGGTCAATCTAGGTAATACGAACAACAGTGGTATCATGGCCGCATATGCAAAAATATTATAAACCGCAGATATCCTTGCTCTTTTTTGGTCTTCATCCATTGAATTTCTAAGCACCAAATAAGCTAGATATATCAACAATGAAATTGCTGAAGCATTTTGTTTAGGATCGCCACTCCACCACTCTCCCCAAGTGAATTGTGCCCATTGCATTCCCGTTATTAAGCCAAGAAACCCAAATAATATCCCAACATTAACGGCTTCTACTGCAACCGAATCATTTTCTTGTGTTGGATTAGACAAATATTTAATGCTATAAACCAGCCCAACCGTAAAAATGATGATCATGCCAAACCACATCGGAACATGAAAGTAAAGGTTGCGGATAGTCTCGTGAAGTATTGGAAGTTTAGGTGTTTCAATTAGAAATCCTCCTATTATTACATATAATAGAAGCGCAATTGTAAATATTTTCCACCAAGGATTTTTCATCTTCAATTTATTCGCGCCAAAGATAAGGAAACAATATATAGGAAACAGTAACGATAATTACATTTATAGCAAGCAATGTGATAAGTTCGTCCATACTTTGCATCCAGGGATTGCCTATCATCGCATTTTTTGAAACAGCTATCAACATAACCAACAATGGAATAATGATCGGAAAGCTTAGGACAGCCAATAAAGTGGTATTGTTATTCGCTTTCGAAGCAATCGCTGATACCATTGTAAAACTTGAAGCTAAGCCACTACTTCCCAAAATTAATGCTACTGCAAACAACAATTTATTCTCCAATGGATTACCCATTACTACATGATAGAATCCCAGGCAAATCACTGAAAGAACCAACATCAGTAAAATGTTATAAATCAATTTAGAAATAATAACTGATTGGGAGCTGGAAATGCTGTAATAGTAAAGCATTCGACCTTTACTTTCCTGAAGAAAACTTTTCGCAACGGCATTTACTGATGTAAACAGCATGATGATCCAAAACAAGGTAAGCCATGTTATTGGGTCTACATGTTTAAAGGACAAATAACACAGAAAAACTGTTGAGATAACATACAATAGAATACCATTAAGTGCATACTTTTGTCGCCATTCAAGTTTGAGGTCTTTTAGAATCAATGCCTTAACTTCTTTAAACATATCGCAAAACTAATCTTCTTCTCTAATAACAACTGAAATTGATAAGCAGTTTTATTAAAATTTAAAGACCGAAGATCAAAGAAATAGGCTATTCAGAAACATTTGCGATTCGTATATTAGCACAAATTTCAATCAGATGAGAAAAGTATTAATAGCCAACCGAGGTGAAATAGCGGTGCGCATTATGCGCACGTGTAAGGACCTGGGAATAAAAACTGTTGCGGTATATTCTGAAGCCGACAGAAACGCTACACATGTTAAACTTGCTGATGAAGCAGTATGTATCGGTCCTCCTCCATCCAATCAGTCTTACTTATTGGAAAATGAGATTATCAAAGCGGCAAAACTCACTAAAGCAGATGGTATTCATCCCGGTTATGGGTTTTTATCAGAAAATGCAAGCTTCGCTAATAAAGTTAAACGCTATAAGATCAAATTCATTGGTCCCAATTCCAGGGCGATTGAAATAATGGGAAATAAACTGGCCGCAAAAGATACTGTTGCAAAATTCGGTGTTCCTATGGTACCTGGAACTGATAAAGCTATCAGCAACATTAAAGCTGCGAAAAAAGTTGCGGCAGAGATCAAGTTGCCAATATTAATAAAAGCTGCTGCTGGTGGGGGTGGAAAAGGAATGAGGATCGTTAATAAAATGGAAGATTTTGAAGAACAGATGAAGCGTGCCGTTAGTGAAGCAAAATCAGCATTTGGAAATGGATCAGTTTTTATTGAAAAATATATAAAATCACCTCGACATATAGAAATTCAGATTTTGGCTGACGCTCATGGAAATGTTGTTCATTTATTTGAAAGAGAATGTTCCATTCAAAGAAGACATCAAAAGGTAATTGAAGAAGCGCCTTCATCCATTTTAACACCTGAATTGCGTGAAAAAATGGGTCACTGTGCAATCAATGTTGCTAAATCATGCAAATATGTTGGAGCGGGAACAGTAGAATTTTTGCTGGACAATAAAATGAACTTCTATTTCCTTGAAATGAATACCCGACTGCAAGTTGAACATCCCGTGACAGAACAAATAACAGGAGTAGATCTTGTTAAAGAACAGATTAACATTGCAGATGGCAAAAAAATTAGCTTTAAGCAGGAAGACTTGCTAATAAACGGGCATGCTATTGAATTAAGAGTTTATGCTGAAGACCCTTCAGAGAACTTTTTACCTGCTACTGGCTCCCTAAATATTTATCAGCCACCAAAAGGTTTAGGAGTCAGAGTTGATGATGGACATGAAGAAGGAATGGATATTCCGGTTTATTATGATCCTTTAATGGCTAAATTGATAACATATGGGAAAGACCGTAAAGAGGCCATCAACAGAATGAAAAGAGCCATCAGCGAATACAAAATTTCAGGTGTTGCCAACACTTTGCTTTTCGGTGATTTTGTGATGAATAACAAAGACTTTATTAAAGGTACTTTTGATACTCACTTTGTTGAAAAACACTTTAAACCCAAGTTTCTTAATAAGGAAGATAAAAACAAAGCAATGATTGCTGTCTATATTGCTGGATTATTAAGCAATGAACATATTGCCAAAGGGACTAAATTTCAATTAGACAAACAAGAAAATTGGAAAAAGAGTAGAGTAATTTATTGAGTCTTAGTGGCTATACCTTTTTGCTCTTGAGATCTTATAATTAAGTCCCAAATACATTCCAACACTCACAGGGATCAAGTCTGATAGATTTAAATACCGTCCAAATGGAAATTCAGTAGCAGCCCCGCTTGTATTTATCGCATTTCCCAATCCGTACAAGTATCTCAATCCTATATTTAAATTTAATCCCTTAGCAATTTCTTCTTTTTCATACCCCATCCCAAACAAAAAGCAAGTAATTGTCTTGCTAAAATTTTGAGTTACATCAGTAGATGTTGATGCATTATTTCTTCCTCTATAATCTATGTTAGATGCTTTACTTAAGATGTTATACCTAAAGCCTGAATCAAAATAGAATTCGGGAATAACATAATATTTCAACAACCCATTTATACCAATGTATTGCAAGCTCTTTTTAAAATTACCAACTCCAATTTCTTCATAAATTTGATTATGGTTCACTTTTGATCCTGAAAGTGTTCCACCTATTTTATCAGTAAAATTATATATCAGCTCGAAACAATACCCATTACCAGTTGATATCAAGGGTTTTATGGAGGGATCATCAGAGATATTCTTATTCAGCAACCAAGTCAACCCATACGAGCCGTAGCTTCCAAACCGAAATCCTTTTTTAGTAGCTCCAAGACCACGTTTTTTCCTTGCTTCGCAATCAAAAGAAAGAACAAAAACCAGTATAATAAGTAAAAAATAGTTTTTCAAAATGATAACTTTGGTATGTCAAGTTAAGAAATTTGGCTGTAATTTATAATAACTGTCTTAAATTTAATTACTACAATGTCTATTTTAAACAATTTACTTTTTCTTTTACTATTTACTTTTTCAAACTTTCTAACCCCGTTTGAGAAAAGCAAAGAAAAAGAAACTGCCACGTACGAAGAAGCTATAAGTTACTACCAAAACCTTGCATATGAATTTGATGAAATTTCTATTTCAGAATTTGGAGAAACAGATATTGGCAAGCCTCTTCATTTAGTTACAATATCAAGTTCTCGAGAATTTGATCCTCAAAAAATCAAAAGACAAAACAAGATAATCATTTTAATAAACAATGGTATTCACCCTGGTGAACCAGAGGGAATTGATGCTTCTATGATGTTAGCTAGAGATCTAGTCACTAAGCCAGAATTAATGCAATTGCTTGATCATGTTGTAATTGGTATAATTCCAATTTACAATATTGGAGGCTCCATGAATAGAGGATGTTGCAGTCGGGCTAATCAAAATGGGCCAGTAAGTTATGGTTTTAGAGGAAATGCCAAAAACCTTGACCTGAANCGTGATTTTATTAAGTGCGACTCAAAAAATGCAAAAGCCTTTACTCAAATTTNTCATCATCTCGACCCCGATATATTTATNGACACTCACACATCNAACGGGGCGGATTATCAATATGTAATGACTNACATCGCTACTCAAAAAGATAAATTGCATCCGTTACTTGCTGATTATATGACTAATACCTTAAACCCGGCAATGGAAAAAAGAATGAAAACTGCAGGTCATGAAATGAGCCCTTATGTTTTTTCATTGAAATCCCTTCCAGATTCCGGAATTATGGCCTATTTAGAAACGCCCCGATACTCTTCAGGATACACAACTCTTTTTAACACCATTAGTTACATTACGGAAACCCACATGTTAAAGAGTTTTGACAAGCGGGTTTGGGCAACGTACCATTTTCTCAAAGAGATAATTTCTATTGCGGACAATGACTACCAAAATATTGGAGAGATCAGAAAGCATGCTAAAGAACAAACTAAAAGTCAAAAAGAATTTACTTTAACCTGGAAATTGGATAAAGATCAATTTAAGGAGATCAACTTTAACGGATATCAGGCCAATTATATTCCAAGTGAAATAACAGGAAAGGAAAGATTAAGTTATGATCGATCAAAACCATATACTAAGAAAATAAAGTATTATGACTCATATTCTAAATCTTCTATGATTGAAAAACCTTATGCTTACATAATTCCGCAAGCTTGGGGTAACGTAATTGAGCTATTAAAGCTAAATCATATTAAACTCTATCAAATTCCAGAGGATACTTCCTTAAAAGTTGATGCATACTACATTGAAGATTATACAACTATTCCCTACCCTTTTGAAGGACATTATCTTCATTCAGGTACTACAATCAGAACAAATACTCAAACAATTAAATTTTACAAAGGTGATTACTATGTAATTACGAATCAGGAAAACAACCGTTATATTATTGAAACACTTGAACCCGGAGCTCATGATTCATTTTTTAATTGGAATTTCTTTGACAATATTCTTCAACAAAAAGAATATTTTTCCAACTACGTTTTTGAAGACAAGGCTCTTGAAATCTTAAATGAAGATCAGGATTTGCGAACTAATCTTGAAAAACTTAAACAAGCAGATACTTCGGTCGCTAAAAGCCCTTACAAACAGCTCGAATATATTTACAAGCACACGGATATGTATGAATCTTCTCATTTACGATACCCAATTTATAGATTAACCAAATCCGTAAAATTTTAACCGCTTTTTCCTAAACTTTTGAGTACGTTTTCACGTACAATAACTTGCCGTTGGCATGCATCTTGCATTAGCTATAAACATGAGGGAACTTCTTTTTATATCCATTCTTACACTTTCGTTTGTTGGGATAAATGCCCAGGAAATTAATTACAATGAAATTTCTAAAATGTATGCTTACAATAAAATGGCAAAAGGATACATAGTTTACGGCAGTGTAGTAAATGGTGATACGGTTCCAAGTATTCAACTAAACACTTTACATATATGGGCGAAACGATCAAAGAAGGACATCAGAAAATCCAAACGAAAAAAAGCCAGGTATGATCGTTTAGCGCGGGACGTTAGAAAAGTATATCCAATGGCCCGAGTTGCTTCTGCTAAGCTTAAGTACATTAATAATGAATTAGCAAAATTGGAGACAAAAAGTGAAAGGAAATCCTTGCTCAAAGAAAAGGAAAAGGAACTTTTAACAGAATATGAAGATGATATTCGAACCATGACTTTCAGGCAAGGAAGGATCTTGATTAAACTAATTGATAGAGAAACAGGATCTCCTTCTTATGATCTCATTAGAGATCTTAGAGGTAGTACATCTGCATTTTTTTGGCAGGCCATAGCAAGAATATTTGGTTCTAACCTGAAATGGGAATATGACCCTGAAGAAGAAAAGGCCATTGAAGCAATTATCCAATCCGTTTAATCGTTTTAGATTCTCCCCTATTCTTAATACAT
>JAESSM010000175.1 GCA_016764115.1 Bacteroidia bacterium
GGCACTTAAAACGCCATATTTTCCAAGAGAATCATACATGGCACACCATATAGGAGCATCAGAAGGTTGTCCATAATTAGTTCCCCATGACGAGTTGGTAGCAACCACAAAAGCTCCTTTTTTACCAGCGGTTTCATTGTACATTTTTCTCATTTCCATGATGTATGAGTATGAAGCAACAGCATTGGCTTCATTACCACTACCGGGAATGATCATCAATTTTACATTCCAACTAATCCCTGCAACGCCAATTGAATTATTTCCTTTGGCACCTACTATCCCGGCAACGGGGGTTCCATGATCTCCACCTTCGCCCCAAAAAGTATCGTTTTCTATATCATCATCATTGTTATATACATTCCAACCACGGTAGTCGTCTATGTAGCCGTTTTCATCATCATCAATGCTATTATTAGGAATTTCGTTTCTATTAACCCAAAGGTTGTCTATCATATCAGGATGATCATAATCAACTCCGTCATCTACAATAGCTACAACAATAGTATCACCGGCAGCAGTTACACCACCTGTTGTAATACTCCACGCTGAATCTACGTCAATATCAGCGTCATCTATCCCTCCTCCTGAGCCTCGGTTTACATATTGCCATTGTAGTGAAAAAAGAGAATCATTAGGCTCTCTGCTGGTTGATCTGTATTCAGTTTTGTGATTGAATTGTGCGGTTTGTACCTGATTATTTGCATCCAGTTTACCCAGCAGTTTATCTCCGTCAAGGTTCTTAAAGTCATACTCCAAAAGCCAAATATTCATAGATTTGGAAACACATCTCTTAAGCTTTAGTTGAGGTGATTTTGCTGTTTTATTAAAATCAGTGACTAAACTCTCAGCTGTAGTCTTTTTCTTTATATGGACAAGAATTTCACCTTTAATTACATCAGGTGTTTGTGAATTGGAGATATTTGTCGAAAGACCAAATACAATCACTAATAAATAAATACGATACTTTAAGTTCATCTTCTCATGGTTATTTTTTTGTTGAATTCAGCTTCAACAACGAAGTCAACATTTTTGATCTTACTTAGCATTTCTGCTGGCTTTATTGATGAAGTATCGTAGTGAGTTAAATATATGTGTTGATTTCTACCGATCTCTTTTTTTATGGCTAATTTATATTTAGGAAATTCTTTTATCAGATCATTTATATCGCTGTCCGGTTTTAGTTTTACCAAAATTTCATTTTTGATGAAACTACTATCATCAGTTTGTTGTACGTGTGTAGTTTCTTTTTCTTCAGATTTCTTTTTCTTTAAACAGGCACATCCAATAAAAAGAAGTGAAGAAAGAGCAATTATCAAGTATGTTGCAATAAAATTCATAGGTAATTATTTTCAAATTAGATAAAAACGCTAATAATTACAAGTACAAATTGATTGCGGTATCGGTGAAATGGGCTTGTGTTGTCTTAAAGACAATTAAGACTGGATGACCAACAAAGTTACAACTTTATTTAATATAGATCCAAAGAGCAGGATTTAGCTTTGTGGTATTCTTCCAGATTTCAAAGTGAACTTCGGCATTGCCATCCAGATTGTTTGTATGAACCAATCCAATATGTTCTTTGGTGCTTACTTTGTCACCACGATTTACGTAAACTTTTTTAAGGTTGGAGTACACAGACAGATATTCTCCGTGTCGGATAATCACAGCTTTGTTAGCACCGGGGATAGAAACAACTCCAGTAACAGTACCATCAAAAATTGCTCTTACTTCACTGCCTTTATTGGTTTTGATATCAATTCCGTTATTATTGATCTCGATACCTTTCAAAACAGGATGTGATTGCTTGCCAAAAACTCCGGTTATCAATCCTTTTTCAACGGGCCAAGGAAGCTTGCCTTTATTTGTTTCAAATTTATTGGATAATGCCTTTGCTTCGGGTGTAAGGTCTATTTCTTTTTTCTTTCGCCTTGATTCAATTTCTTTTCTGATAATGTCTTCTATTGCTTTGTTTAACCTTTGTGCTGCCCTCTGCTTCGCTTGAATTTCCTTTTTGAGTTCACTTTCTTTGGCTTTTAAATTACTGATAAGCTTGGTTTTGTTTGTTTTTTCAACTTTTAATGTTCTGTTCTCTAATTGTTTAGATTTCAATAACTCATTTTTTTCGTTCTTTTTAAATTCCAAATCACTGACTTTATTAGAAAGGGACTCTTTTGTGCGTATTATCAACTTCGCTTGTGTTTTTCTATGGTGACTAAATTGTTGCAGATACTTTAATCTATGATATGCTTGTTTAAAATCTTCTGCAGCAAAAAGAAACATTAATCTACTATAGGAGTCTTTATTCTTATAAGCATGATATATCATTTTAGCGTATTCATCTTTTAAACTTTGCAGGTCTCTTTCTAATGATTTGATCACTTCATTGATCTCAACAATTTGCTTATTAAGTACGACTATTTCTGAATTAATAACATGAATAAGTCGTTTTCTAGCTTGAATCTGCTTATTTAATACCTGTAATTGATTTAACGAAACCGATTTGGTTTTCTTCGTCTCTTCCAAAAGCTTGTTACCCAGCTCTATATCCTTATGAAGTTGATTTTTTTCCTTTTCTTTTTGAATACGTTGCTTTTCTAGGTTTGTGATATTTTGTGCACTTGATATTTCAAATGTTAAGATAAATCCTAGTAGCATAGTAAATAATGCTCGTAGGATCATTATCATGTTAAATTTATACGTTACAATTGAAAATTTCAATTTCTTACTCTTTCGTATTTGGATGGCACCTTAAAAGGCATCTTTAATTGATTGTTTGCTGACACCTTTGAATAGTTTAATTCAAAGCCAGTAGACTGAGTTGTGTTTACTTGGTATTTTGAGTTGGTAGGGATCCTGCCGACAGCTTTAATTGCTTCAAAATTACTAAAGTTGATGTTCGCATTGTAATTCAATAAAAAGTGTTTCATCAGCATGCGTGTAACTTTGAAATATTTATCCAAAAACAGCCTGTTTTCAAATTGCTCATTACTAGACATCAATTGTATAGAATTTTCGTCATGTAACATCCTTATGTTTGAACCATCAAATAGAACAGGGTTACCTACTAACATGTTCTGTAGTATGGCAAGGCTCGCATCGAATGGTAAAAATTTCTTCAGATAACTATAATCACTGAGATATAATTTTTGGTTAAGCCGATCCAAAACTTTAATTGAATCTTTTGTGATCAATACTCTCGCACCTTCAATTCCCATTAATCGGAATGATGCCCAAATTACACTGTCTTTCTTAGATCTTAAATTAAAGGCGAATGTTGTTTTACCTTCACCTTTTACAAGAGAAAATTTCCCTTTTATAGAAAGCCATTCATAATCAAATAAATTTGCCTTTACAGAGTCATGAAGAGCTTGGGCGGTTATTTTTTTATAATTCTTTCCAAGAAACTTTTTTGTTTTACAACTTTGAGATAATGAACCAACAATTATTAGCAATAATGCTATTTTCCAAGTATTGGTTTTATTTACAGAATACATATTGTAAAATCAGGAAGTAAAGATTCGCGAAATTAAGGAATAGAATTGAAATACATTAAAGAGAACTGAACTACATTTTTTTATTGGCGATCTTTTTATCCAAATTTCCCGAGCCGGGACCAAGTTCTTTCGCTTTTATCCAATATTCAACAGCCTTTTCAGAATCACCAACACGGTACATTAAGTCGCCATAATGTTCAAGAATTACAGCGCTTTTGTCTCCACCATTTTCCATTGCTTTTTCTAGCCAGTATTTTGATTCTTTGTAGTCATTTCTTTGATATAATATCCAACCGTAAGTATCCTGAAAAGCAGAATTGTCTGGCTCTATTTGATTTGACTTAAAAGACATTTTTTCAGCTTCTTCTAAGTTTTCTCCTCTGAGGCTCAAATAGTAACTAAAATTGTTCAAAACATAAGAGTTATTTGGGTCAAGCTTTAAAGATTTCCGATATGCATTATCCGAAGCTGTGTCAACGTTTACTTTATGATATGCATCTCCAAGATTGGAGTAAAATTGACTCAAAAGGGATGAGTTATCAATCGTTAGGCCAATTCCCTTCTTAATAGTAATAATCGCATCATGATAATCTTTGAGTTGCATTTTAGCAACACTGCTGAAATAGTATAATACAGCATGGTTGGGGAAATACTCTATGGCTTTTTGAGTTTCCTCGATCAACACTTCATATTCTTCAAGTTCCGCATCTATATATAATACTTGCTGCCAAATGGGGAATTTTTCAGAATCAAGTTCAATAGCCATTCGATACTGTTCGCGTGATTTTTTTAATTGATTATCGTTAAAAAGTAGATCACCGTATACCGCGTGACCTTTTGCCTCATCAGGGTGTACATTTATTAAAATTTCCGCGAGTTTAAAGGCATTTAATTTTAAGGAAGTGTCCTTATCTACTAAAAAATAGTAGGGTAGTAATATTTTAACTTTTCTGTCAACAGATAAGTTTGTGTTTTCAAATGCCCGCTTTAATTCATAAAAAGAGCTATCATATCTGCCTATAGATTTATAATGTTCAGCAAGTGCAATTCTGGTGTGCGGATTGTTTGCATCTATTGCCAGCATTTTCTTGTAGATATTCATAGCTTCCTCCGTCTCGCCATTTGCTTGATACAATTCTGCTATCATTCCATAATATCGAATTTCATTAGGCTTTTTGGCGATAAGCTTTTCAATTTCTTCAACTGCTTTTGGTAGCTTGTTTAATCTCAACCAAATCCGTTGTTTTTGTAAAGAAATATCTTCAGTTACGCCAATTTTTTCTTCAACAAGATTGTAAACCTTAATCGCATCGTTGTAATTATTGGAGCTTACCAACATGGCCGCCCAGTCTAAAAAATAGTCTATCTTATTGGGAAATCTATTTACAAACCCTTCATAAACCTTTGCCGCCTCTTTAAACTTGTATTGTTTCTCATAAATGTCAGCTTGAAGCAAGCCATACCATTTATTTTCAGGATCTAAAATGATCGCCTTTTTAACTAATGTCATGGCATCATCGTAGTTTTTTACTAATGAAAATAGTTTNGCAAGTTCAAATAANGANGGGTGATGATCAGGATAAATGTGAATACAATCATAGTAAAGCCTGATGGACTTATCNTAATTTCCGATTAACCGTTCCTTATTCGCNTCAACAAATTTTCTGTTTAGCGCAATTTTTTCATGCTCTGATAACTGATCAGCAGTNTTACTTTTACTAAACTGCTTTGACGAGCTACAAGAAACAAGAAATAAAACGGATAGAAATAATATATAACGAATGCTTGCCATTAAAAGAATTATACGTAAAATAGGGCTAAATGTTTGAAATATAGAGGCTTATATTGTATATAACTGAGATTGGAAGATTTTATTGCTTGTAGATTATCAGCAAAACTAAGGAATTAATCTCATATTATCGATTAATCGGGTATTTCCCACATAGGCTGAAATGCAAGCTCTCACATGGTAACTTTCATTCCATTCATTAATTGGATTGAGTTTTTCGGAATCAACAATATCAAAATATTCAAGTTGCAACTGAATTTCAGATTGTAATTCCTTTATTATTTGATCCTTAACTTTTAGGGGACTTAAACTATTTGATAAGTCCTTTGCTCGATATAACGAACTAGAAAGCAATAAAGCAGTTTTTCTTTCTTCTTCTGATAGGTTAATATTTCGTGAACTCATTGCCAATCCATCACTTTCTCTTACGGTTGAACAATGAATAATTTCCACAGGAAGTTCATATTTTTTTACAAGCTCGTGTATAATAGTCAGTTGTTGGAAGTCCTTTTCACCAAAGTATGCTTTATCAGGAGTAATAATCTCAAACAAACTATGGACAATATAGGCTACACCCTTAAAATGTCCTGGCCTGAACTTACCTTCCATTACCGATTCCAATGGTCCAAAATCATATTGAGATACATCGGGCTTTTCACTTCCTGAAATTTCCATTTCGGTTGGTGCGAAAACCAATTCACATTGCTCTTTCTCCAGCAATTCTAAATCTGATTCTAACGTACGAGGATATTTTTTTAAGTCGTTTGGGTCATTAAATTGTGATGGATTTACAAATATGCTTGTAACAACAATATCACATTCAGTTTTTGCTC
Source organism: Bacteroidia bacterium (assembly GCA_016764115.1). Taxonomy (GTDB): domain Bacteria; phylum Bacteroidota; class Bacteroidia; order JAESSM01; family NORP286; genus NORP286. Next base: position 6,117 of record JAESSM010000175.1, read on the forward strand.
TTCGTACTAATGATAAATGACCTTCATGCAACGCACCCATAGTTGGAACAAAACCAATTGTAGTCCCTTTTTGTTTTTGAAGGCTTATTATTGATTTGATTTCTGAAATAGTATTAACCAGCTTCATAACGAAATAAAATTCAAGTCAAGATTGTGAAATATCTAATTCAAAACAAAACATTTTTTTGAGATAGTGTAAATTCTTATGAAAATTGACATTTCTGATTATTTAACTTTTCCAAAAGAATAGAATTGCCAAATGCTTGTTATGTTTCTAAAATTATTAAATTTGCAGCGCAAAAATCCCATGTACTAAGGTATTATGAGCATTACAGTTGAAAATTTAGTTAAAAATTATGGTCCACAAAGGGCAGTGGATGATATCAGTTTTGAAGTAAAAACAGGAGAAGTTTTAGGGTTTTTAGGGCCAAACGGTGCAGGTAAGAGTACTACAATGAAAATTATTACTTGCTTTATAGCCCCTTCAGGTGGTAATGTGCAAGTTGGTGAGTTATCTATACATGAACATGCGGATGAAATAAAGAAAAAGATAGGCTATCTACCCGAAAATAATCCTCTTTATTTAGATATGGCTGTTTTGGATTACCTGCGTTTTGTTGCAGAGCTTCAAAGTGTGCCAAAGTCAACAATTGATTCTCGTATTCGTGAAATGGTTGGTTATTGTGGCTTATCTGCTGAAAAGCATAAAAAAATAGGAGAACTTTCAAAAGGTTACCGGCAAAGAGTAGGACTTGCACAAGCAATGATCCATGATCCTGAAATATTAATTTTAGATGAACCTACTTCTGGCCTTGACCCTAATCAAATTGTGGAGATCAGAAATTTGATCAAGGAATTGGGCAAGGAGAAAACTATTATTCTCAGTACTCATATTTTACCTGAGGTAGAAGCAACTTGCGATAGAATATTGATCATTAAGGAAGGGAAGTTAGTTGCTGATGGTACGCCGGAATCGTTACAACAACAAGCACAGGGGCAAGAAATTCTTACAATCGAAATTGAGATGCCTAATGAGAATGGTGTGGATGCGACAACAGCCTTACAGGAATTACCTTCAGTAAATACAGTTCAAAAGTTAACAGATGGAGGAAATAGGTTGCAAATTCAAAGTAAACCGGATATGTCTTCACGTAAACCTGTTTTTCAATTGTGTGTTGACAAAGGTTGGTTCTTGACAGAAATGTCTGTTGTTCAAACCAAGTTGGAAGATATTTTCAGAGACTTAACAAATTAAAAGATGAATGCTATTTGGGTTATAACAAAAAAAGAGTTATCGGGATTTTTTGATTCTCTGATTACTTATATTCTCCTTGTTGTATTCTTGGGCCTTAGTG
>JAESSM010000176.1 GCA_016764115.1 Bacteroidia bacterium
CTTAATTTCTCCGGTTATCTCGTTAATTGGCAATTGAGGATACACCAGTTCCTCATCTTGTGCGAGAACATTTACTAGTGGGGTACTTAAAAATAAAAATATCAGAAATAATCTAAGCATAGATTGAAATTTCTACTTAAGCGCTTGCAAAATAAAAAATTATACATAATAATACAGAAAATATTATCCACTAACAAGTGCCTAGTTATTAACATTTCCGAATGCAATGAAATGAGGATTTTTCAAATTCTCTTTATTGTAAACCAGTGGTTTATCATTATCGTGTTGAATAACTGCACCGCCTGCTTCATTTAATACTGCATGAGCTGCAGCGGTATCCCATTCCATAGTCGGTGCCAAGCGGGGATAGATGTGTGCTCGACCATCAGCCACCAACATGAACTTTAAGGAACTTCCCATTGATATCGTATTAGGATTTTGAAATTTCCGAAGGTAATTTTCAACTTCTTCACTCATGTGAGATCTCGAGCAAACCAACGTTAGGTCATGTTCATTTAATGAAAATGTTTTGGCTTTGATTTCATGTGGAGTATCATTTTCGTTTTGATAATAAGCACCTATACCTTTTTTTGCCCAATAAGTAATATTTTGAGCAGGAACATGCACTACTCCCAATACAGGGTTCTGATTGTGTATTAAAGCGATGTTGACTGTAAATTCTCCGTTTTTCTTTAGGAATTCTTTGGTGCCATCGAGTGGATCAATTAACCAAAGGTATTCCCACTTCTTTCTTTCCTCATAAGAAGTTTTTTTGGTTTCTTCCGAAATAAAGGGAATTTCAGGATACTTTTTCTGGAGTTGATCAAGAATAAGATCGTTTGCATTTTTATCTGCTAGAGTTAGGGGGGAATTGTCCTCCTTTTGTTCAACTTCAAAATCTGTAGCGTAGATCTGCAATATTTCTTTTCCGGCTTCTTTTGAAATATTGACAATATCCTGGATATTTATTTTATCAAGCATTAGTATTATTTTGTGCAAATGTATTTAAAAGTTAAAGAAGGTTAAAAATGAATGCCTAAAACTTTTTTGGATTATTTTTGTTAGTACATTGTCAAATAATTTTTGAAAAATGAAAAAGCTTATTTCTACTCTAATTGTTGTCATTATCCTATCAGGTTGTAATTCTTCAACCAATAACTCTTTTTTGGATAGACTTTCGGTAGGTTGTGAAATGGCGTGTTCTTATCAAGGGGAATATGAAGAGGGAGATGTTATTAAGCAGCCTGAAGCGAAATTGGGTGATTTGACCAAATGCTTTGTTAGCGGAGTTGTTTTTATGGTTACTGAGGATAGTCCAATTGCGGAACACAACGGCAAAAAATATTATGCCTGCTGTCAGACTTGCTCTGATCTATTCAATGAAAACCCAGAAGAGTTTCTCTCATGATCGTGGGTGATACTGAAGGATAGTATCTCTTAAATATTCCTTGTCAAGATGAGTATAGATCTCTGTTGTGGTAATGGATTCATGTCCAAGCATTTCCTGAATAGCCCTTAAGTTAGCACCTCCTTCAATTAAATGTGAAGCAAAAGAATGCCTGAAAGTATGTGGTGAAATGTTTTTCTTTAAACCGATTTTTCTGGCAAGATCTTTAATTATAGTAAACACCATTACGCGCGATAACATTGCACCTCTTCTATTTAAAAATAGAATATCCTCATTACCAGGTTTTATGTTTAAATGAGATCGAATATTTTCTCTATAGATAGCAATTTGTTTAAGGGCTTGCTCACCAATAGGAACTAAACGCTCTTTGTCTCCTTTGCCTAGGACTTTCGAGAATCCGGCATTTACATTCAAATTACTGATCTTTAAAGTAGTCAATTCAGTAACCCGTAAACCGCAACCATAAAGAGTTTCGAGCATTGCTTTGTTTCTTTCTCCTTCGGGTTTGCTCAGATCAATATTATCAATGAGTGTTTGAACTTCTTCATAAGAAAGCACTATTGGTAGTTTTTCCCCAAGTTTTGGTGTTTCAATGAGCTGCGTGGGATCATCAATCACCAGATCTTCCAACAACAAATATTTATAAAATGCTTTGATTCCTGATATAACCCTTGCCTGTGATCTTGCAGACATTCCCAATTCATTTATCCACCCAATAAATTCTTCCAGATCTTGAAGTTTAATATCATTAATCGACTTATTATTATTTTGAACTTCAAGAAATTGAGTGAATTTTTCAATATCTCTTACATAAGCATCAATGGAATTACCGGAGAGCGACCTCTCTAACTGTAAATAGTTTTTAAATCCAATAATACTTGATCTCCAATCCATGTATGTAAGTGCTTGGTTAAAAGTTGCAGGAATAAAGTTTAAAGTTAATTTTATATCTTCAAACTTTAATCATAATCATGAAGCTTATAATCATTAATGGCCCCAATTTAAACTTATTAGGAGTAAGGGAAAAGGATATATATGGAGAGGCTGATTTTGATAGTTATTTAAATGAGCTTAAAAATAAGTTTCCGGATATAGAACTAGACTACTATCAAAGCAACGTAGAAGGAGAGATCATTAATAAATTACAAGAAGTTGGATTTTCTTACGATGGAATTATTTTAAATGCCGGAGGGTATACCAATACTTCAGTTGCTATTGCAGATACCATAGCTGCTATTACCATTTCAGTGATTGAAGTTCACATTTCCAATATTTTTGCTCGGGAAGAGTTTCGCGAAAAGTCTTTGATCTCTAAAAACTGTAAAGGAATAATTTCAGGGTTTGGGTTGGAGTCTTATCAACTTGCAGTTAGTAATTTTGTAGATTCTAAAACTGACTAGTAAATTCTTCAAAAGATCCTGTCAAATGCCCCAACATCTCATCTGTCATTCCATGATGGCAACCTAAAAGAATACCACCTTTCATAACTCGGTCAGCACAGGGGTATCCATTGGAACTTTCTTTTCGCTCAATATTTTTAAATCCCGGTTGTCTCAATATATTTCCAGTAAAAACTGTTCGGGTTTGAATATTTCTTTTCTCCAAAAATATCTGCATATCTGTTCTTGAGAATGGCGTATCATCTTTTAAAGTTAGAGCATATGCCAACCATCCGGTTCTCGAATTCGGAAGTTGTTTAGGAAGTATAAACCAATCTTCATATTGTTTAAAGAATTCTTGGAGATGATCAACATTCTTAATTCGTATGTCAATATTGTTTTGCAGTTTTGTTAATTGTACTAAACCAAATGCAGCACCCATTTCAGGGGGTTCCCAATTGTATCCCAATTGTTCAAATACAAATTTTGAATCATATTGAATACCATCCATTTTAATGTTAAACCTATTTTCGATTTTTTCAGATTCAATGAATTTAGATGAACTACGTCCCCAGCTTCTTAAAAGGATAGCTTTTTCGTAAAGTTCGTCATCATTAATGGTCATCATGCCACCGTTTCCGGCACAGTTGATCACATGCGAACCGTAAAAGCTTGTATTACTGATATCAGAACGTCCTCCACTGCTCTCCCCATTTATTTCTGCGCCCAAAGTATCAGCTGAATCTTCAATCACCTTCAGGTTGTGTTTTTCTGCTAGATCATACAATACACTCCAATCAGGTAAATTTCCGATAAGATTAGGAACCATCAATGCTTTTGTCTTATCTGTGATCATGTCTTCAACCTGACCGGCATTAATATTAAATGTACCATCTTCTACATCAACAAAAGCTGGAACTAACCCACTTCGAACAAGCGGAGCAACTGTTGTGCTGAAGGTAAGTGCAGGAGTTATTACTTCAGCTCCTTTTTCTAATCCTAGTAATTCAACAGCCAAATAATTGGCAGAGGAGCCTGAGTTGAGCATAACTCCGTGCTTTTTCGAAAATAGATCTGCAACTTTTCTTTCAAATTCACGAACGTGTTTACCCATTTGGGTAGAAGTTCGTAGTACATGTACTACTGCTTCAATCTCTTCTTCACCGTGAACTGTTTTTCCGTATGGTACTTGTATGTATTTTGTTGCTTCCATTTTACGCTATTGCATTTTAAATTTTAAGTCATTTAAGAAATCATCCACATTACTAAATACAAAATCCGGGTATTCACTTAAAAACTTATCCATTTTTAGGCCTCCCTGCAAAGGTCTTGGCGCAGGCTGATTTAGTTCTTTAGTGCTAACAGGAGTTAGTTTGATCTTTGCTTTAGGAAAGTGCTTTTGAATTATTCCAGCTAGCTGGCATCGGTTTAGATAATCGGTGCTTGCGGCATTGTAAATCCCAGTTTTGTTATCATTTAATAAAACTTGAATTACCCGGGCCACGTCAAATGCATTCACTGGTGTAGCGTATTGATCGTAGGGAAGTGTTAGCTCAATTTCTTCATCATTATAAATTTTTTCAACTATTCTTGAAACAAAGTTTTTGTTTCTTTCCTCAATCCCATAAACATTGGTTATTCTTATTACAATTGACTCCTCAATACTTTCCAGAACTTTTGTTTCTGCTTCTAACTTGTGCTTTGCATAAACACTAATTGGGTTCACAGGTTCATCTTCAAAATATGGTCCGGATTTTCCATCAAAAACATAATCCGTAGATAGATAAACCATTTTGGCACCATACTTTTTACACAGATCAATAGCATTTAACGTGGATTGAACGGTTTTTTGAGAACTTTCTTCTTCATTATCTTCACAATAATCAACATGGGTAAGAGCCCCACAATGAATGATCACATCAGGGTAGAAATCATCCAGTTCATAATTACCTGGATTATCAATATTTAGTGTATCGAAATAAACTGTGTTTTCAGCTTCATAGGAGAAATAAGTTCCTAGCACTTTATTTTCTTCATCTCCAAGCAATGCCATACAATTGCTTCCGACTAAACCTGAGGCGCCTAAGATCAATATGTTCATTTCTAATTATAAGTTATGAATGTCTATTTTTTGATTAAAATGGGCTACTGTACTCTTTGAACAGTGTTAATGAACTGTCTCTTTCTGACAGAATTGGATTTTCAAATGGCCAGTCATATCCGAAAGAATCCCATAATATTCCGCCCTCAAAACCAGGACTATATACCGTTGAAACATTATAAACCATTGTTGCGGTTTCGCTTAATGCAGTAAATCCGTGGGCGAACCCGACCGGTATATAAAGAGCCTTTTTATTTTCTGCCGATAATTCAATGGTGAAATGCTGGCCATAGGTAGTTGATGATTTTCGTATGTCCAAGATTACATCCAATATAGTTCCTGCTGCAGCGTACACCAATTTGTAATGTTCATGTGGAGGAATTTGGAAATGCATGCCTCTAATTACTCCTTTTTTTGAAACTGAATAATATGTTTCGTCAAAATTAAGATCAAATCCCGCTTCTTTATATTCAACTTTGTTAAATATTTTAACAAAACTTCCCCGTTCATCTGGAAAGTGAATTAGATCAATACTGATAGCTCCTTCTAATCCTGTTGGGTGTTGATTCATGATAGGTTAAAATAGTGCTTGATTTGTTGAGTAGTCATTCCCAATGCATCATCTTTATAATTTTTATACCATTCAACTGTTCTTGCAATTGCTTCACTTGAAGTCATTACAGGCTTCCACCCAAGTTTTTCATATGCTTTATCAATAGAAAGTTGAAGTAAATTTGCCTCATGAACTGCATTAGCATCTTGGTTAATTTCATAATTTCCCTCTCCCCAGCAATCTAAAGCTAATTTTACCAATTCTTCAACGGGAAGATTGTCTTCCATGATCGGTCCGAAATTAAAACTATCTGCATACTCAATCGGATCAGAATCCATTTTAGAACCTAATACCAAATAACCACTTAAAGGTTCTAATACATGCTGCCAAGGTCTTACTGCGTTTGGGTTTCTGACAATTACAGTTTCATTATTTTCTAATGCTTTGGCAATGTCAGGTACAATTCTATCTTTTGTCCAATCACCCCCTCCAATTACATTACCTGATCTTGCTGTTGAAATTGATTTTTGGTGTTTTTCAAATTCGGAAGGATTAAAGAATGACCGTCTGTATGAACTGCTCAGTATTTCTGCACAAGCCTTACTAGCACTGTAAGGATCATAGCCACCTAAGTGATCCTCCTCTTTATAACCGTATTCAATTTCTTTATTCTCATAAACTTTATCTGTTGTTACAAGTACAACAATGGATCTTTTCTCAAGTTTGCGAACTGCTTCTAAAACTTTTCCTGTACCAATAACATTAACATCATAAGTTTCAATAGGAATATTGTAAGATTCTCTGACAATTGGTTGGGCTGCTAAATGGAATAAGTAATCAGGCTGAAAATCAAGCAATTCCTTTGTAAGATTATCTTCATCTCTTATATCACCAATAACAGATTCACAAAGAGAATTCCCATTAAGCAGATCGAACAGTGCTGGTTCAACCTCGGGAGCCAAAGCATAGCCCCTCACTTCAGCACCAAGTAATTTAAAGATCGCTAACATCCAGGAACCTTTAAATCCTGTGTGCCCTGTTAAAAATACTTTCTTACCCTGATAGGTTTTTTGTAATTCTTCGAACATCACCAAGCCTTCCATTTAGGATCGGTTTCCCATAATTGTTCAAGCTCTTCTTTGTCACGAAGTGTATCCATGCATTTCCAAAATCCCTGATATTTAAAAGCGACTAATTCTTTTTCTTTAGCCAGATCTTCGAGTGGTTGTCTTTCCCACATGATGTCATCTGCATCATCATGTAAATAATTGAAAACTTCAGGCTTCAGCACAAAGAAACCTCCATTTATCCATGCCCCGCTTTCTTTTGGTTTTTCTAAAAAGGCCTCAATAATATCATTTTCTCCAAATTCCATCACTCCAAAACGACTTCCTGGTTGTGTTGCTGTCATAGTGGCTATTTTGCCATGATTATTATGGAAGTCAACCAGCTCATTAATCTTTATATCACAAACGCCATCACCATAAGTGAGCATGAAATCACTATCAATGTACTTTTGTACTTGTTTTAAACGTCCTGCAGTCATAGTATCCAAACCTGTATCTACAAGTGTCACCTTCATGTCTTCAGAATAGGAATTGTGAAAGTTTACCTGGTTATTGTTAAGATCAACTGTTACATCCGTATGATGAGCAAAGTAATTCATGAAATATTCTTGAATAAGATGTCCTTTGTATCCCAAGCAAATAATGAATTCATTGTGCCCGTATGCAGAATAGTGTTTCATGATATGCCAGATGATAGGTTTCCCACCAATCTCAATCATAGGTTTTGGTTTCAAGTGTGACTCTTCTGAAATTCTTGTCCCTTTGCCTCCTGCAAATAATACTACTTTCATATCATATAATTATTTTACGTTGCTCTTCCTAAAGACCTTCAAAAATATAAAATATTGAAACAAATCTTCTTATAAAAATTAATAAGGCAACAACGAAGGGAAATATTGAATAGTATGTTAAGAAATGTTAAGATCNCTGAANTTTTTCTTNCCTTTAAGGAAGAANTCNANAANAACACTTNCATTATACATTCCNGTATTGTTCGGTGTNCCCCATAGCTTCTTGGCTTCTTTTCTCTTTGTAAACCATTTACCCATATTNGTNAAGAAATTGAAATGAGCTTTAGCTATTGACTTATATTCTGTAAAATTTCCAGTGAACAAAGATTTATAGGCAAATAGTATGTCGAGCAAGATCCTTAATGGTAATTTCCAGATCAATTGATTTGTAGGTATATTTTTAACATCAGTAATAAGGCTATTCCTAAAGTTCCTATAAATTTTAGTTGGGCTTCCATAGCTAATGATATGACCGCCAACATGATAAACAACAGATTTAGGGCATACATAGATTTTATAACCCATATTTTTTAGTCGCCAGCAAAGATCAATTTCCTCCATATGCGCATAGAAATCATCATCAAGGCCTCCTGCCTTGTTATATAATTCTGATCTTATAAATAAACACCCACCGGTAGCCCAAAATACTTCTCGGGTATCATCATATTGCCCACTATCGATTTCCAAATTATTGAACATTCTACCCCTACAAAATGGATATCCAAGTATATCAATATAACCGCCTGCTGATCCTGAATACTCAAAATGATCTTTAAGATCATAGGATTTGACTTTTGGTTGGCAGGCTGCAATGCTCTGATCACTTTCCATCAAGTCAATAATGGGACGCATCCAGCCTTCGGTAACTTCAATATCAGAACTAACTAAAACATAATATTCATTATCAATGTGTTTGAGGCCTTCTACATATCCGTTAGTGAAACCCTTGTTTATTTCAATGGATATCACTTTTACTTCTGGAAAATTTTCTTTCAAAAAATCCCCTGTACCATCTGTAGATGCATTATCAATCACATAGACTTCAAAATCATTATAATCTGTATTGATAATGGGGGGAAGAAATTTTTCGAGTAATTCTTTCCCATTATAACTTAAAACTGCTACACCTACTTTAGGTTTGCTAATCTGGAATTCTTCATTCTGCATTCTCTACACGGAAAGTTAAATAGGAAAGATATTATTAGTCATCAAAAAGGTCATGTGATCGGTCGCCATATTGCTTTCCTAAATCACCGCTATCATCAAAATCAGTGGAGTAATGACTTCTGCCATACAACAGAGTTTTCCATCCTCGGTTTCTAATTTCACCTATGACATCAGAATGGATCAGTTGGTAATCATTGGTCACCATATCAGGATTATAGAAAACAAATTTAACATTGGATTGATTACCTGCTTTATTGTATTGCCATAACTCATATGGATAGGCATACGTTTCAAAGTCGCTTATTACTTTGTCGTTGGGTAGACCATATTTTAAATATACTCTTCCCCTGTCAGTTTCAAAACCATTAAGTATTCTTGTACCGTATAGTTTTTCAGCAATCTTTACGTTTTTGAAATACTTACTCCATTCACTTTCAGGTTCCTCTGTATTTCTTTTTTCCCAAAATGCCTGGAAATACTTTTGCATGATAGTTGAATCATTGCTTCCTAAAGCATTTTGAGCAAAGACCAATTCCATTTCTGATGAAATAGGGGATAAGCATTTAACGTATTCTTGAATTTGGGCTTTATCAAATTTTAAGGTAAATCCTCTTGATAAAGTTACTGATATGATTGTTTCAAGCGGAGACAACTGGTTGCTTCTTTGAAAAAAGATCCTTCTTTGATCCAAAAGTTTGTTTGTTTTATCTACTACTTCAATGGTGAGATGGTAGTTTCCTGAAGGAAGTTTATCAATTGGAAAAACTCCTAAAACAACATTTACTGGTTTGGCTGTTTGTTTTGAAAAATTGCTTAGCGATGCGACTACCTGTTTTGTTTCATACGACTTAACAGAATACCTTACCAAAAAGGATTGCCCTGGAATAACCTTATCAGTATTATAAATTTCTGTATAGAATTTTAGATGTGTTAAGTGGTTTGGATAAAAATTACTGGTGTAAGGAACCAAATCAAACCCACTTTTAGTCAGTGGTGTGATTTTTTCTGCTTTTTTATAAGAAGAAAGTAGTTCGATATCGGAAATCGAAAGACTGTCTTTCTGATAGTCAATTTTGATTGGCTGCTCNAATGAAAATGTACTTGAATTGCTGTTGTTGTCAGCAATNGAGATTCCTAATAAATATCTGCCATTAGGAANAGTTATTCTTTGTTGATCGAGAAAATCGAAANTAATATTAACAGAGTCNTCATNTTCNGGACTTANNAAATTATATNTATCAAAATACTTAACTACAGTATCTTGCTTTAGNGTTAANGATATTTGAATTGNAGCTTGAAACTTACCGTTGGCCTTCTTTTTATAAACAGCTGATTTTCCTATTACCGTAACGTATGTTTCCAGGTATGGTCCTTTATCGGGAGATTTGAAATTACAATACGAGAAATATGCCTGTAAATTTTGAGCATTTACTGTTGATGTACATACCAATAAGCAGATAAATAATATACTGATTCTAAAAACCATATTCATCATAGTCAGTACTGAATTCATCTTCTTCAAATTTAGGATTTAGGACAAGATCTTGATACTCGTATTCTTCAAATAAACCCTTATCGTCATAAACGCTCAACACTATTGGAATCATTCGTTCTTTTTCAATTAAAAGTTCTAATTTTTTTGCGTAATCGTTTGGGATTTTCAGTACCTGACCTTCATCAACATCATTATATCCATCAAGATCATTCATCTGTAAAACAATGTAACCGCAAATTTTGAGATTGCTGGCTATATCTACTACGGTCTCATCCTTTTTAACGGTATAATTGAAATATTTATAATGTGGATTATCAAATATGATCTTAAAGCAAGGGCTGTCGTTATACTTTTCATCATAAGAAACTGTCATTATATCAAGTATTTCATCTTTGTACTTGCCCATTAGATGCTCTAATATTGATATTATTTTGTCGTAACCAGAATCATACAATGTATGGTGTTGGTCATTACTCATAATGCTTCCATATGGGTTCAACCAAATATTAAACCAAGGAAACCCATTAGGATTGATGATGGCCTTATTGTCATTTTCTCCATCAATTAGCAACGCTTCCAAAGCATCATCGTTAGGTAATCCTTGCTTAAAGTAGACCTTCCATATTGGTTTCTTGATCAATTTGGTATAAGAATAGGATTCTGAGATCTTTCCATCAATTCGCTCCTTTTTTTTCATGACGTATTCCAAGCCTGTAAGCCCTTTAGTAATTTTAAATACCTGATTTGTAAGATCAAGTGCAGAAGTTCTTTGAAGATTACTTGAAAGGGAGCTTAGTAATATAATAACGCAAGCCAGAGATATAGTCTTTATTATTGTCATTTGAAGATTAATGTGAAAATGAAAGGTTCAAATATATCTAATTTTAGGTTATGTTACGAGTAAGCATGCGTAAATCAGAAAAGTAATAATCTATTAGGTCATTATTTGGGATAGGAAAGTTATTTGCAATGAGCACTTTTGTCATACCAAGTCTTTTAGCAAATTCCATGTCGGATATTGAATCACCGATCATTAAGGACTTTTGAAAATTAATTTGCGGAAAATCATCTTGAGCTTTAAGAGCAAGGCCGGTTTGAGGTTTTCTGCATTTGCAATTATCTTCAATAATATGCGGACAATGATATATACCATCTATATTTCCTCCTGAATTACTAATTGCTAATTTCATATTATCATGAATACAAGCTAGATCATCTTCCGTCATTAAGCCTCTTCCAATACCTCTTTGGTTTGTAACTATAACAGTTCTTCCTGTTAATGAAGATAACTTTTTGATCATTTCTAGCGCTCCATCTCGAAATTGAAATTGTTTCCAATTACCGACATAATTATTATCAATTTTCTCATTGATTACTCCGTCTCTATCTAGAAACAAAGTCCAGTTTTGGTCAATTGATAAGTCGCTTAAACTCTTCTTGGGCCCGGTCATAATCTTCAGGAATTCCTATATCAATAAAGTAGTTGTCAAAAGGAAATCCATAATAGGAGTTGTCATTATAATACTTTTCTATTACATCTTTTTCAAATGAGAATTTATCAGGAAGCTGTAGTGAAGTTAAATAGGAACTATTCAATAAAGAGATTCCTCCATTGATAAATCCTACTTCAGTATATTTCTTTTCTGTAAAAGATGTAATTGTGCTTTGATCATTAATATTGACGGATCCATACCTGTCATATTTTTCCATTGGCTTCAGTGCCAATGAAATGTTCGAATTATGAGAAATATGTTGGGAGTATAATAACTTTAATGAAACGTCAAAGTAAGTATCTCCATTAATAACAAAAATATTTTCGTTTTCAACTTTATCAAGTGCATTTTGGATTCCGCCACCGGTTCCTAATGCTTCTTTCTCAATTGCGTATTCCAATGAAAGAGATTTGTAGTTATTCTTAAAATGGTCTTGAATTTTTTCATGAAGATGCCCTAC
>JAESSM010000177.1 GCA_016764115.1 Bacteroidia bacterium
TTGAGTTTAAAATTAAAAGAAGAAATGAAGGATAAAATAGGGATGGCTTATTCTTATAATAATATTGGGGTTATCTACAGTAGGCAGGGAGATTTTCATAAGGCTTTGGAATACCACTCTTTGAGTTTAAAATTAAGAGAAGAAATGAAGAATAAAAAAGGGATGGCTGAGTCTTATCATAATATTGGGAGTGTATTATGCAGGATGGATAGCCTGAAAGAAGGAATGAAGTATATGGAGTTGGGATTAGAGTTAGTAAGAGAATTAGGATATAAAGCCGGGGTGTCCTCTAATTTATCTGCTATTGGTGGTTGGCAGTTGTCCTTCTCTTCTAAAGCTGCGGAGGATAAAAAAGTGCAGCTAATTGAGGCTGCTTTTGAAAATGGATTGGAGGCTTTGGAATTGGCTAAACAGATTGGATATGTAGATAATTTGAGAAGGGCATCAAGATTGTTAAGTAAAGTTTATAAAAAGCAAGGCAAGTTTGAGGATGCCTTAGCGATGAAAGAACTTGAGATAAAAATGCGTGACAGTATTGTAAACGAAGAAAACACTAAAGCTACAATCAGGCAGCAAATGAAATATGAATATGAAAAAGAACAAATTCTTGCCGAGCAAGCTCGCAAAGATCAATTAAGAATTATCAATGAACAATTATCAAGGCGAGACAACCTACAATATTCTGCTATCTTTATTGGTATTCTGATACTCTTTGGAGGAGTATTAATGTTGGGATTTGTTAGAATAAGACCAAAAGATGCGGAGGGTATTGCATTCTTATCATTTATGATATTGTTTGAGTTCTTATTGGTACTTGTTGACCCACATATTGAACAATACACAGGAGGTGCCCCTGCCTACATACTTATTTTCAATGCAGGACTTGCAGGTCTAATGTTCCCATTACACCAATTCTTTGAAGGAAAACTCAAAAAGAGAGTCATTAAAACCCAAAGAAAGAAGTTACGACAAAGGATGGCGCAGTATAAGAAGGATACTGAAAAGATGTAGTTCGTAAATATACGTCATCACGAGAGGTAAATTTTTCTAAAAAACTTGCAAAGTAAAATGACAAAAAGCTTTTGCGACCGTCATTGCGAAGGAGGAACGACTGAAGCAATCTCCAACCTTGAGTTACCGCAGGAGGTTGCTTCGGGCATATTACTAAGTTTGCTGTAAATTGATAGTACATTTGTTGTTTTATTGGTTCCTCGCAATGACGCGATTTTTGTCATTAATAAGGGTGACATAAAAATGGATTTTTGAAACAGCCCTAAGATCATAATATATATAGCACAGCATTACATGTACAGGGAGGAGATCCACATTCGGGACATACATAGCTGTACTTACAACTTTCTTCTTTCCAGTAATCGGGAATAGTTGCTACTCTTTCAAATCCATGGTTGTTCAGCAAACTAAGCAATTTGATACCAGCTGATGTTTCCCATACCTTGATTATAATTATATCCGCTTTTAACTCTTTAACCGCAGTAATTCTCGCAGTGAAAATTGCATTTCCAATTCCTTGACGACAATATTTTTCGATAACGGCAATTGAAGCCATAACTCCTATTTTGCTTGAATTATTTATACTTGATATATTCTTGTCCGAAATTTTAGGATATTGGTTTTGAAAACTTTGTTTGCTCATAACTTTACAAATGCCATAGCCTACAACTTTATCATCTATAATTCCGCAATATGCGATCGTTTGTGGATCAAAAAGAGTTTCGTGTGTGTGGTGGAAATATCCGAATCGATCAATACCAATGTTTCTGATTTGCTCAAGATGATTTTCCTGAGCAGGAACTGTTTGATAGGTAAGTTGATTTGGCATTAACTAAGTGAGTATTTAAAGTGATCCAAAGTATAGAGTGCCTAAAGTTATATAAAGATGGATAATAGAGAATTTGGCTATCAATAATAATCAGAATAACTTCTAATAATCTTTTAATCTTACATTTTTTCAATCTTATAATATTACTTTTGCTTTGCTATGACAAAAACTGAAGCCCAAAACAAAATACAGCAACTTTCAGAAGAAATAAGAGAACACAATTACGAATACTATGCTCTTTCTCAGCCTACTATTGCTGACTTTGACTTTGATAAAATGCTTCAGGAATTAATTATTTTGGAAAAGCAGTTTCCTGAACTTTTGGATGAAAGCTCTCCTTCACAAAGAGTTGGTGGTACGATAACAAAAAAATTTAAAACGGTAAAGCATAAATATCCCATGTTATCTCTTGGAAACACTTATTCTAAAGAGGAATTGGAAGAATTTGATGGCAGAATAAGAAAAATACTTGGTGATGATTTTGAATATACTTGTGAGTTAAAATATGATGGTGTAGCCATTAGCTTGATCTATAAAAATGGTCAATTGGATCAGGCTGTGACAAGAGGTGATGGTACTCAAGGGGATGTTGTAACTACCAATATCAAAACGATAAAGTGTATTCCATTAAAACTAAAAGGAGGTTTTCCTAAGGATTTTGAGATAAGAGGAGAAATATTTATGAAAGTTGAGGACTTTGAAAAGTTAAATCAGCAACGCGAGGCTGAAGGTGAAGAAACTTATGCCAATCCCAGAAACTTCACGTCAGGTACGATTAAAATGCAAGACTCAGCACAAGTTGCTAAGCGCCCTCTCGATTGTTTTTTATATCACTTATTAGGAGAAAATTTACCAACCGATCTTCATTATGAGAATGTAAGAAATGCCAAGGAGTGGGGATTTAAGATCTCTGACAATATGGCCAAATGTAAATCGATAGATGAAATAATGAATTTTATCAATGAATGGGAGGAAGGAAAAAAGAGTTTGCCTTTTGATATTGATGGTGTAGTCATTAAAGTAAATGACCAAAAACAGCAAGAAGAATTAGGATTTACTGCAAAGTCTCCCAGGTGGGCTATTGCATATAAATACAAAGCTGAAGAAGCTTGCACGATATTAAATGAAATAACTTACCAGGTTGGCAGAACAGGAGCTATAACTCCGGTCGCGAACTTAGAACCTGTTTTTTTAGCAGGAACAACTGTCAAAAGAGCTTCCTTGCACAATGCCAATGAAATTGAACGACTTGATATTAGGGAGGGTGACCATGTTTTTGTTGAAAAGGGTGGAGAGATAATCCCAAAGATCACAAGAGTGGATCTATCAAAAAGGGATAGAAACTCTCAACCAACGATATACATTATGAAGTGTCCTGAATGCAGTGCTGAGTTGATAAGAGAGGAGGGGGAGGCAATTCATTACTGTCCTAATGAAGAGAGTTGTCCTCCACAGATCAAAGGAAAGATCGAACATTTCATCGGTAGGAATGCCATGAATATTGAGCATTTGGGCCCGGAAATTATTGAAACGTTTTATGAGAAAGGATTTGTTAAAGATATTTCTGACCTTTACGACCTGGAAAAGCACAGGGATGTAATAACTCAAATGGATGGCTTTGGAAAAACATCTATCCAAAATATCTTAGTTAGCTTAGAAGCTTCTAAAAAAGTACCATTTGCAAAAGTTTTGTTTGCATTAGGAATAAGATTTGTCGGGCAAACAGTAGCAAAAAAATTAGCAAGACACTTTCAGAATATTGATAATATAATTAGTGCAAGTCAGGATGAATTACTTAGTGTTGATGAAATTGGAGATAGAATTGCAGAGTCTTTAACCAAGCATTTAAGTAACAAAAGTAACATATTGGTTATTAATATGTTAAAAGAAAATGGATTGACATTTGAAATAGCTGAATCAGAGCTCCCAAGCAGTGATAAATTGTCTGGAGTTAGTTTTGTAATTTCCGGTACTTTTACTGACCACAGTAGGGATCAATTGAAGAAAATGATAGAAGACAATGGGGGGAAAAATGTGAGTTCAATATCCAAGAAATTGAATTATTTGTTAGCTGGTGAAAATATGGGTCCGAATAAATTAAAGAAAGCACAAGATCTGGAGATTAAAATAATTTCAGAAAAAGAATTTGAAGAAATGATTGGTTAATTCTATGAGTTTATTCAATGGCATAAAAAAAAGTATTGGAAGTTCTTTATGTAGATCTATTGCTGAAAGCTCTAAAGTTGTCCGCCTAGCTGTGAATTTCGAAGATGCAAAAAGAGTGGGAATTATTTATGATGCAACCGATCCCGAACGATTTGAGATAGTGAAAGAATATGCCAAAGATATTCGTGAAAGCGGAAAAGAAGTAAAAGCATTGGGCTTTGTTAATGACAAACAAACAGGAAGGAATCAAATGCCAACAATTGATTTAGATTTTTTTACACTAAGAGATCTAAATTGGTATTTTAAACCCAGCGGCCATACCATTAAAAATTTCATTAATGGGGATCATGACATTTTGATATGCTTAGACATGGAAGGATGTTTACCATTACAATTCATTGCAGGTTCATCAAAAGCAAAATATAGAGTGGGTAAGTATGATCTTAAGAACCAATCTTATTATGATTTGATGATAGACTTGCAAAAGAATGAGAATTTATCTTACTTTATTGAGCAGGTAAATCACTACATTAACCTGATTAACAAAAAAGAGGATGCAGGATAAATTTGGAGGAACAGGAGTAGCTCTTGTAACACCCTTTAGAAAGGATGGTAGTATCGATTTTCGTAGTTATGACATTCTTATAGAGAAGGTTATAAAGGGAAGGGTAAATTATCTTGTGGTGCTTGGAACAACCGGTGAGGCTGTAACGCTTTCCAAAGAAGAGCGACTGGCAGTGCTTGAATTTGTAATTGAAGTTAACAATAAGAGACTTCCTATAGTAGTAGGGGCAGGTGGTTATAATACTCAGGAGGTTATTAATTTCCTTCGTGAATTTCATTTAGATGATATTGACGGAATCTTATCTGTAACTCCGTATTACAACAAACCTAGCCAGGAGGGTTTATACATGCATTACAAAGCAATTGCTGATGCATCTCCACTTCCAGTAATATTATATAATGTTCCTGGACGGACAAGTGTAAACTTAACGGCTGATACAACTTTAAGGTTAGCAAGGGATTTTCGAAATATTGTAGGTATCAAAGAGGCTTCGGGCAATGTTCAGCAATGTATGGATATTATTAGGGATAAACCTCGAAACTTCGTTGTGTTGAGTGGCGATGATGCTTTAACACTTCCTTTGATAGCCTGTGGTATGGATGGTGTTATTTCTGTTGTTGCAAATGCTTTTCCAAGAAATTTTTCTCGAATGGTAAGAAACGCCTTGGATGGTGATTTTGATAAAGCAAAGAAATTGCACTACAAACTTTTGGATGTAATAGAGCTTTTATTTGTAGAAGGAAATCCTGCAGGAATTAAAGCTGCCTTGCGTGCTATGGAAATTACTTCCGATAAACTGCGGTTACCACTGGTTAATGTAAGCAGGTCAACCTATAATCGCATAGCTGAGGAGATCACTAAATTTTAGATCCGATTTTTTTTTAATCTTTCAATCCCTGCTTGTATATCTACTCCACTTTTCCAGTATTTCCTTGTAGGGATCTGGTAATTCAGATTCAAAATATATTTTCTTGTGTGAAATAGGATGAACAAATCCCAAAGAGTAAGCATGTAGTGCTTGTCCGGGAAGCAGTTTGAAGCAGTTATCTATAAATTGTTTGTACTTGGTAAAAGAAGTTCCCTTTACAATCCTGCTACCACCGTAGGCAACATCGTTAAATAATGGATGCCCCAAATGTTTCAGGTGAATTCTAATTTGGTGAGTTCTCCCAGTTTCCAGTTGACATTCGATAAGGGTAACATAATGAAATCGCTCAATTACTTTGTAATGGGTTATTGCATTTTTTCCTTGTTCACCATCGGTATACACCTGCATTACCCTTCTATCTTTAATACTCCTTCCAATAAACTCATTTACTGTTCCTTCATCATTTTCTAAATCTCCCCACACCAATGCTCGATATTTTCTTTCGATGCTGTGATCGAAGAATTGTTTTGCTAAATGAGTCATAGCCAATTCGTTCTTGGCAACAACCAATAACCCTGAAGTATCTTTATCAATTCTATGCACCAAGCCGGGGCGCGGTACTTCTTGCTGATTCATTGGTAAATTTCCAAAATGATGAACAAGCGCATTTACCAGTGTACCTGAATAATTGTTGTGGCCGGGATGAACTACC
>JAESSM010000178.1 GCA_016764115.1 Bacteroidia bacterium
GCATTTGGATGCAAAATGCAGAACTAGAAAACTTTTCATCCATGATCAATTTGAGTCCAATTGCTTATGTGAGAAATAGTCGAAAAGAGATCAAAGATGACTTTTGGGGAGAAGCCATTGTTGCCTTTCAAGGTATTGAGGATTTTTCTCATTTAGAGATCATATTTTATTTTCATTTGTTAGAAGATCATGCAAAAGATAATTGGATTGGTCACCCAAGAGGTAATGAGCAGTGGTCTGAAGTTGGAATGTTTGCACAAAGGAAAAAGAAAAGGATTAATAGTTTAGGGTTGACAATAGTTGAATTAGAGAGAGTTGAGGGAAAAGTTTTGCATGTTAAAAGACTGGATGCCATTGATGGAACCCCGATTTTGGATATTAAACCGGTTATGGAAGAATTTTTACCACAAAGGGATATTAGCCAACCTCAGTGGTCGCATGAATTAATGACGAATTATTGGGAAAGTAAATAGGAGCTATATTCAAAAAATAAAAGTAATTTTAATGTGTAAAATGTAAATTTTTAACCAAGCAACATGCCAGGTACCCGCATACTGATTGTAGAAGATGAACTAATTATTGCTGAAGATATTCGATTGAGTTTGAATGAAATGGGGTACGATATACCTGAAATAGCAACAACTGGTGAAGAAGCAATTAACAAAGTAGAAACTACTGACCCTGATTTGGTGCTAATGGACATAAACCTGTCAGGAAAAATGAATGGTATTGAAGCTTCAGGCTATATACAAGAAAACTATAAGTGCCCCGTAGTATTTCTAACATCACAAGCTGATCAAAATACTTTAAATGCAATTAGAAAATCCGGCACTTACGGTTATGTTCATAAGCCATATGATGAAAGAGAATTGCAAATAGTGTTGGAAATGGCGCTATATAAGCATCAAATGGAAATGCAATTAAAGGAAAGCGAAGAGTGGTTATCGGTAACCTTAAAGAGTATTGGGGATGCAGTAATTGCAACAAATGAAAAGGGTACAATTAAGTTCATGAATTTATTGGCCGAAAATCTTACAGGGTGGTCAGCCACTGAGGCTATTGGCAAAAAAATCAATAAAGTTTTTCATATAACCAGTGAACAAACTGGAAAAAGGGTTGCAGATCCGATCACAAATGCTATTGCCAAAAGTGAAGTTGTAAAATTTGAAATGGATGTAGTCTTAACATCAAAAAATGGGAAAAAATTTCCAGTTGATGATAGTGCTGCTCCGATCATAAAGGATGATGGTTCTATTATTGGAGGCATATTGGTGTTTCGTGATATTACATTAATTAAAAAGTCTAAAGAAGAGCATCTTAAAATAATAAGGCATAAAGAGCATGCTATAGCTCTAATGGAAGGTCAGGAAGAGGAAAGGAAACGTATAGCCCGCGAATTGCATGATGGACTCGGTCAGTTGCTAACTGCTGCAAAACTTAGGATTGGTAATATAATCCCTTCAAAGGAAAATAAGAGCAGTTTCCAGGAGATGAATAACATTCTTGAAGAAACCATTTCAGAGGTCAGAAGAATATCTAACAATCTTATGCCAAGCGTACTGGTTAACTTCGGTCTTGAAGCTTCAATTAGGTTGCTTTGTGAAAATTTCTCTAAAAATACTTCAGTAAATTTGACTTTTCAATCCAGTGGTTTAAATAAGCGTCTGGACTCTAAAATTGAAGTCAACATATATCGAATTGCACAGGAGTTACTTAATAATTCAATAAAGTATGCTGAAGCAAGCAATATAAGTTTACAACTCCTTAAAGAAAATGGATCGATCAAAATAGTTGTTAATGATGATGGCCAAGGATTTAGTATTAATGAAAGAAATAAAGTGAAACCGGAATTTGGCAATGGAATTAATAATATAAAAGATCGAGTTAATTTATTTAATGGTAAGTTTAAAATTAAGTCATCAAAAGGAAAAGGGACTGAAATTAGTGCTGAACTATTTGTTGTAAATGAAAAAAAGAGCTAAATATTTTGAAATTCCGATGTTAAATTAATTACGACAAACTATATGCCTGCTAATAAAATTAAAATACTAATAGCAGATGACCATACTCTATTTAGAGAAGGCATTAAACAAATTCTAAATGATGTCAAGGAGTTTGTAGTTGTAGCAGAAGCTGCTGATGGAGATGAAGCCATTGAAATGGTAAAAACTCATTCTCCTGATGTTGCAATCATAGATATTAACATGCCCAAAAAGGAGGGTATGGAGGTAACTCAAATCATAAATGATCAGTATCCTGGTACAAAAGTTTTGATTCTTTCCATGCATGAGGAGGAAGACTATATTTTTAACTGCTTGAAACATGGGGCAATCGGTTACATTTTAAAAGACGCGATACAAGAGGAATTTATACTGGCAATTCGTACAGTAGCTAAGGGCATGAAATATTTCGATAAAAAAGTCATAGATGTAATGACAAAAAATTATGTCAATAAAGCTAAACGAAAGGATAAAAAACAAATAATTAAGGATCTACCTATCACCGACAGAGAATTGGATATAATTTGTTGTGTTGTAAAAGGATTAACCAATGTGCAAATTGGCGAAGAATTATTTATTAGTCCTCGAACAGTTGAAACCCACCGCAATAACATCCTTCAAAAACTAAAGTTAAACAGCCAGGCCCAATTAATAATCTACGCAATCAAAAATAACCTGGTAGAAATTTAAACTACACCCCCAACTTTTCATTAGAAAATATTCATTTCTATTCAGTTTGTCACCACTTACAACTCATAGCTTCCTACTCAATACTCATCACTACGTATAATCCCAATACACTAAGCCTTTTTACGTAGATGGTAATTTACATATATTACTGTATTGTCTTTACCATCCGCATTTCATAGTTTTAAGATGAAATCATTTTGTAATACCAATGCAGAAAATCTTGGTTTAAATTTCAGTATAGGTATTTAAAAACAAATTTAATAACCCACATTATGATAAAAGTTCTTATAGCAGATGACCATTATTTAATTCGTAACGGCCTAAAAAGTATACTTGAAAATGTATCAGACATTGAGGTAGTTGATGAAGCTAGTAATGGGAAAGAAGCTATTATTAAATCAAAATTTAGTTCACCCGATGTGATCATAATGGATATTAATATGCCAGAACTAAACGGAATAGATGCTTCAGTTGCCATTATTCAGAACCAGCCAAATACAAAAATTTTAATGCTATCTATTAACAATGAAAGTGAATTCATTTCAGAGAGTATTAATGCCGGGGCTAAAGGCTATTTACTCAAGAGTGCAATTAATGAAGATATTATTAAAGCCATTCGAACAGTTGCAAATGGGTATACCTATTTTCATGACCAGGTGGATCATATAGTAGTAGATGAATACATTGCTAATCTCAATGGAAATAAGGCAGATCAAGTTAATATTTCAAAGAGGGAGCAACAGGTAATAAAATTAATAGCAGAAGGGTTTAAGAACCATGAAATAGGAGGTAAGTTAAATATTAGCAGTAGAACTGTTGAAACTCACAGATTTAATGTCATGAAAAAATTAAATATAAATAGTGTTGCAGAGTTAATAAAATATGCGATCAAAAATAACATTTGTGAAATTTGATCTCTTTTATTTTGAAGAGTATCTACGTAATTCACGAAATATATGGGTATTATACTTAAACTATACTCTGTGTAAATTACAGTATTGTGAAATCCAATGATGTTTTAATTACTAGGTTCATGTTGTTGATAATTGCTATATTGTTTCTAATTAAAATATATTATTCCTGATTAACAGGATAATGTAATATTATTAAATCAAATTTTTTAATTCAAAAACTATAGATCATGCGAAAACATACATCATTAATGAACATTGGTTTAATGACAATTCTTTTAGCCTTTGTTAGTTTAACATTTGTTGGGTGTAGTAAAAAAGGATGTACGGATTCAACTGCAACTAACTATGATGCAGATGCCAAAGAAGATGATGGATCTTGCGAATTTGATGATAGGGATGATTTTGTAGGGAGCTATACGGGTATGGACATGTGTAATTCTGGTGGAGAGAATCAATATGGAGAGGATGTTACTATAATGGAATCGGGTAGTAATATGATGATCATGAATTTTGCTGATACTGTTAATATCGATAATGTTACAGCCTCGGGAGATAATTTGACATTACCAATGGGTGCATTTACTGGCATAGGTATGATAACCGGTAGTGGCACGATAAGTGGGACTACTATTACAATTACATGGTATAAGTGGGATATGAATATGACAACCACTACTGATACTTGTGTTACAACATTAACAGCTAAATAGTATTCTCTCATATTATTTAAGTTTTAAATATTATGAAAAGAGCGTATAACATATTGTCGTCAATAGCACTATTGCTTTTCTTAGTGCTCCTTTTGTTGTTTGGTGTTAACACCATTAAAGCTCAGGAGCTTGAGACTGAAGATGACATTTATAGTACTCCTATTGATAAGCTCTTGAACCTTACTTTGGACAAGGCTAGTGTTATTGGGTTGCCCCACCCACACGCAAAAGGTTTTTTTCATATCAAGTATTCAAGGATGATTATGCCGATGACCGGCTTTCAGGAAGGAACAACTACGCTTAGCCAAGATCAAGTATTTAACCATCCTGACAATTTTAGTGGTTACGCCCCTGACATGATGATGGACATGAATATGTTTATGGTCATGTACGGTCTGAATGATCTTATGACTTTAATGGCTATGACCAATTATTCTATCATAAGAATGGATAGCATGGTCATGTTGATGGGTGGTTCCCCTATGCCTATGCCAATGGATCCTTCAAAAGGTATTGGCGACCTTAAGTTGATGCTAAATATTAATGCTTATAACAGAGACGTTACAAGTGTTTTATTTAACATAGGAGTTGCAATACCGACCGGTTCGATAGATCAACAAGTGATGACTATGATGAATCCGAGGATGGTAAATAAACCTTATCCCATGCAATTGGGTTCAGGAACATGGGATCCTAAAGTGGAAGTAGTTTATCTCGGTTCTACAATGAGGTCCTCTTGGGGTGTTGGCCTAAAGTCAGTTCTTAGGATGTATGATAATAAACATGGGTATCACTTAGGAAATCGGTACCAGATCATGGCTGGTGCGGGACATAATTGGGCAAAATGGTTTGCTACAACTGCAAGATTAGATTATGTCACTTGGGGTAATGTTAGGGGAAAAGATGAAACCTCTATTGCGATTCAACCTGACTGGGAACAAGCTTCCCCCAACCATCGTGCTGATTTACGGGCCGGAACCAGATTTGAGGCTTCTGCGGGGTTAGTTTTTGAAGTTCCAAAGGGAACATTTAAAGGCGTGGCCGCAATTTTTGATTATAGATATCCGATTTATCAAAACCTTCGTGGTGTTGGAATGCCTATAGATTATCATTTTCAAGTTGCCTTGCAATGGATTGTTGGTGAAAAACATTTGAAAGATTAATTATTAAAATGAATTTTTGGAAATCTAAATGAAAAATTATATCAAATATGTATTAGTTCTCTTAGCATTTATGGTTGTTTCCTTTTCATCATGGGGGCAACGTTTGGACCCTAAGTATGAAACAATATTTATTTATCAGATAACAAAATATATAGAATGGCCAGCTGACATGAATACTTTTGTAATTTCTGTTGTTGGAAACGAAGATGATCCTATTGTAAAGGAATTAAGAAAAATGACAGCAGTGAAAAAAGTAATGGGTAAAACAATGAGTGTCAAAGTATTTAAAAATGCTTCAGAGGTCACTGATTCTCGGATGATATTCGTCACATATAAAAATAGTGCTAGTATCCCAACAATTGCCGGTAAACTTACAGGAAAAAAAACCATATTATTAGCTGAGAAGGCTGGGATGGCTAAACAAGGGGCAGCCATAAATTTCATAAACAAAGGCGGTAAAATGAAATTTGAATTAAACAAAGGTACTGTTACCAAAGTTGGTTTGAAAGTCTCAAGTTCATTAGAAAAGCTAGCAATTTTAATTTCCTGATCTCTATTGTTAGTTATTATAACAGTCACAATAATATCTTTATCTTAACACATTTTAAATTAGATGAAGTTTAGATTTACTGTATCCAGAAAAATTTCAATTGGGTTTGCAATTGTAATATTGCTCACAATCGTTTCTTCATCTGTTATTCTTAATACTAGTACCTCTCTTGTTACAAAATTCGCTAAAGACATCAGTCCTTCTTTAAGTGTTGTTGAGGATTTTAATATTCTGGTTATAGAATCCAAAATGTATATAACGAATTGGGTTTACTTACCCAGTAGTTTAGAGGATAAAGAAGCACTTAAAAAATTACAAACAAATAGATACCGGATTTTAAAGATTAAAATACTAAAACTTTTTGATGACTGGGACAAAGNTGATAAGGAGAAAATGGATACGGTTTTTATGCAATATAAGGAACTAACATCTATTCAGGAAGATATCATGACTGAGTTGGTAACTTTTGATGATTATGAGGACCCAATGAAAAAACTGTTTTCAGAGAACAGAATTGAATCAGAAGTATTGCCTCTTGCTGCGGATATTGCAAAAAAACTTACATTAATCTCAAAACATCTCAACAAAAATGCTAACGATATTCGAATGGGGATGTTTGAATCATTCGAAAATCTACAATGGCTTATTATAGGGATCGCCATTTTTATCATTTGTTTAGGTGTTTTTGTTACTATTATGACAGTAAAAACCATTGTGGGGCCTATTAAAACGGTACGTCAAATTTTATTGCGAATGGGTTTAGGCGAGTTACCTGAAAATGTTAGCGTAAAATCCAATGATGAAATTGGTGATATGACCACTGCCCTGAACCAACTCATAGATTCAGGAAATAAATCAGCTTCTTTTGCAAGTAATATAGGTACAGGCGATTTTTCCGTGCAATTTGAAAAGTTAAGTGATAAAGACATTTTGGGTGCAGCCCTTATTAATATGAGAGAGGACCTTAAAGCTGCTGCCAGAAAGAAGGAATTGGAGAAATGGGCCGCTGATGGACAGGTTAAATTTGCAGATATTTTTAATAAACATGAAGAATTGGATGAGTTAGGTGATGAAGTGATCTGCAGCCTTGTTGATTATTTGGACTCTAACCAGGCACGCTTATATGTTGCCAATGATGCTGAAGAGATCAAATTAGAAATGTTAGCATCTACTATTAAGAACGAAGCAAAACCGCTCCATAGGAATTTGGGTTTAGGTGACGGAATTATTGGTGAAGTTGCCAGGGATCGCCAAATAATAGTGCTTGACACTATTCCTGAAGGCCATTTTGCAAACAATGGGGATAAGGGAAATGGAAAATTAAACAAGTTAGTTGTTAGTCCTTTAATAATGGATAATAAGTTGTTTGGAGTTATCGAAATTGCCACAAATGATGAGTTTAAGGATCATCATATTTCGTTTGTTGAACAATTAGGTGAGAAGATTGCAATTAAGGTAAACAGTACAATTATCAATCAACGAACAAGGGAACTGTTACAAAAAGTTCATGATAGCATTACTTATGCTGAACGTATTCAAAAATCAATGCTTCCTACGCAGGAAACGATACAGGAGCATTTTCAGGATTCATTTATGTTCTATCGACCGAAGGATGTTATTAGTGGTGACTTTCCCTGGTTTGCTGATATGGGAGATGAAAAACTAATAGCAGCATGCGATTGCACCGGACATGGTGTTCCCGGGGCCATGATGGCAATTATTGGAAACTTTTTGTTAAATCAAATCGTGATAGTGCAAAAAATAATGGATCCGGGTAAAATTTTAGGAAGATTGCATGATGGAGTTAATGACACATTAAAACAACTGGATAATCCTGAGTTGAGTGATGGAATGGATGTAGCTTTATTGAATATCAATACAAAAACAAATCAAATACAATATGCTGGAGCACACAGGCCTCTATATCAAACACGTAATGGCGAGATTGCCGTTCATAAAGCTAGCAGGTTCCCGATCGGGGGTACTCAATATGCCAGGCTTGGTAAAACAGTTGAGTATAAGAACAATGTAATTGATTATGAACCGGGCGATGTATTGCATTTCTTTTCAGATGGTTTACCGGATCAAACAGGAGGCCCAGGACCTGAAGAAGAAAAATTGATGAATAAAAGAATTAAGGAAGTTATAATTGAACATGGATCCATTCCTATGATTGATCAAAAATTGAAGTTTGAGGCAACTTTCGATGCCTGGATGGGAGATTACCCACAGTTGGATGATGTTCTTCTTTTTGGAATTAGGTTGTAGTATTAGACAATGAGTATTTATTAAATCACTTTCAAACATGACCAAATTAAACGTAAGTAAGCTCGGTTATTCATATGAAATGCATAAAACTTTACGCAAGCAAAAAATTATTCTGGTTTACGAAGGATATTTTACCCAGGATATTACAAATGCCATATTAAGAATGACTGAATTAAATGAATCTTTTGGAGGAGAAGAAGAAATGATGAAGAGGAAGATATTTAATGTAATGGTAGAGTGCCTGCAAAATATATGCAAACATGCCGATGCAGATCATGAATCTGAAGATAAAAGAAACTCCATTTTGATCTTAGGGAAAACAGATGAAAATTACTTTATAACCACTGGCAACTATATATATAAGAAAAATATTCCGGCACTGGAAGAAGGTTTGAAGCATATTAATACTTTAGATAAAGATGGATTGAAAAAGTTGTTCAAAGAAATCAGAAGCGGGGGCGATGTTTCAGGTGCTGGAGGAGCGGGGCTGGGATTGGTAGATATAGCCAGAAAGTCAGGACGTCAATTAGATTATAATTTTGCAAATATAGATGACAGATATTCATATTTCCCATTACAAGCTTCTATTGTAAGTACCTTAAATTAATGATCTTGAAAGAAGGACAAGTTAATACAAATGTTCAACAAAATGCGCTTGGTTACTCTTTATCTATTCATAATAAGATGAAAGAACAAAACCTGATCATGATTTATGAGGGATATTTTAATCAAGAAATAACCAATTCGCTGTTAACAATGACTGAGATGAATATGGAAATTGGAAGCGGGGATGGGAATATTAAGAGAAAAATATACGATGTGATGTGCGAGTGTTTACAAAATATTTGCAAGCATTCTGCCAAGGTGGAGCAGAAAGATCTGCAGGATGCGATTTTCTTAATTGGAAGTGATAGTGAATACTATTATATCGCTTCGGGAAATACAATTATAAATGACAAGATCGATACAGTGACAAACTGTTTAAATTATGTGAATAGCCTTGGTAAAGATGGCTTAAAGAAACTGTTCATGGAAATGAGAATGATAGGTAATGTTTCAGAGGTAGGTGGAGCCGGACTAGGCTTCATAGATATGAGAAGAAAATCAAAAGAGAATATTGATTTTGAGTTCTTTGCTATTGATGAAGAATATTCTTTTTTTAGTATACAAACAAGAATTTCAAAAATGCAATAGTATTAATATATTTGATTAATATAATTAGCACATAATAATGGAAGACATAAACATCGTAGGTACAGTTGATACACCTGAAATTGTTTTAAATAAGGACGATCATACGATAACTTTTAGCGGTAAATCACTTCCTGAGGATGCAGCATCTTTTTATCAGCCTGTTGTTGATTGGCTGGAATCGTATAGAAACGAGCCATTCCCTTGTGTGACATTTGTCTTCAAGTTTATGTACTTTAATACCTCTTCATCAAAATTGCTTTTGGATATAATTTGTCAAATTGATGAGGTTCATGGAGATGGGCACGACACCAAAATCCAATGGCACTATAAAGATGGCGATGAAGATATGGAGGAGGCTGGTGAGGAATTTGAAGAAGTGCTTGCAAACAGCTCTATTGAATTAATTGCTGATTAATTCAAATGATTGTAAACAATCAGTACTTAAAAAAAGTTAATTAAAGTATAGAGTGCCTAAAGTTATTTTAGAGAATTATCACACGAATATTTAGGAATAACGAATTAAACTTTAGGCATTATAGGTATTCCAAACTTAAGGCACTGATTAGTTACAATATTAATGTGATCAACACTTATCGATTTCTTCCATTAACTCAAATTCATTAATAGGCTTAGTTAAATACGCTTTATATCCCACGGCATCGGCTTTTTCTTTAGTTGCTGAGTCAGAATAAGCGGAGACAAAGATTGTTGGAATGTCGTACTTTTCCTTAACTAATACCGCTGCGTCAATACCGGTCATGTCTCCGGCTAAATAAATATCCGATACGATAACGTCAGGTTTTACCTCCAGGGAGTCCAACTTATCCATTACATGTTCCGCAAAGCGTAAAACATCTAATATATTATATCCATTATCGGTTAATGTTTGACGGACAAGCATTGAGATAAAAACCTCGTCCTCAATTAATAAAATATTTTTAGCCATCTTTTAACATGTTAAATGTGATTACTCTTCACCAAACAATTTTTTTAATGTTTGCAGAAATTTTTCTTCATCAATGGGTTTAAACATATAATCGTAATAATCAACCTCTTTGGCTTCTTTGATCGTTTCTTCATCTGAAAATGCACTCATAAATATAATAGGGATGTCGTATTTTTCTTTAACCAATTTGGCTACTTCTATGCCATTTATCTCTCCAGCCAAGTATATATCTGAGCAAATAAGGTCCGGTTTATTTTTATACCCATCTATTTTTTCCATCACTTCTTCACCATACCTTAATTTATCAAGAACTTTATACCCAAACTTCTCTACAGTATCCTCAAGCATCATAGAAATAAACACTTCATCTTCAATTATTAAAATATTTTTAGGCATGTTTGAAAGAGTATAGATCTATTCTTGTTTGTCAAAAAGTGTGTCCAATATATGTTTTAACTTCAATACATCAAAAGGTTTTGTGATGTATCCTACATTCTTTATTTTACCTGCTTCTTCTTTTCTTATTTTATCAGAATAGGCACTCATGAACATTAATGGGATATCATATTTTTCGGTAATTAATTTGCTAGACTCTATTCCTGACATTTGCCCGGCAAGGTTTATATCTGTAATAATAAGATCGGGCTTAGGATCTAATTTTCCCAATTTGTCCATTACTTCTTCTCCATACCTGATCTTGCCAAGTATAGAATATCCCCATCTAACTAATGTGTCCTCAAGAAACATAGATATGAATTCTTCGTCTTCAATAAGCAGAATTTTCTTTTCCATTGGATCCATGTTTATACTTAAATACTCTTTTTAAATTCAGGTATTTTATTCATTTCAAATGGGAATGTCAAGCTGAATTCTGTACCATTTGTAAAATTGTGCTCTAAGTCGCCTTCTAATTGAAGTGTCAGATTTCGTACTATCATTAATCCTAAACTGTCTGCTTTATTGATATCAAAGTCCTTTGGTACTCCAATTCCATCATCTTTTACAGTTAGTTTAACATCATTTTCATTGATCAGCTTAACATTAATAGTGATTTTTCCTTTGCTTTCGTTTGGAAATGCATACTTGATCGAGTTGGTTATTAGTTCGTTAATAATAAGTGCGCAAGGAATGGCCTTTTCAATGTTCATGTTAATTTCATCAACATCAATGGAAATTTCTATATGGTCTTTTTGGCCATACGTTCTCATTAGGTCCCTGCATAATGATTCTATATATTCATGAAATCCAACACTGGATAGATCATCTGATTGGTATACTTTTTCGTGTATTAAAGCCATAGAGCGAACTCTGTTAACACTGGTTTTGAAAGCATCTAATGCTATCTCATCCGATACTTTTCGTGATTGTAGGGTTAATTGACCAATAATTATTTGAAGATTGTTTTTTACCCTGTGATGTATCTCTTGTAGCAATACTTCTTTTTCTTTCAAAGATTTTCTGATCTGTTGTTCGGC
>JAESSM010000002.1 GCA_016764115.1 Bacteroidia bacterium
CTAACATCGTAACCGGAGGTTGAGCTCAACAGGCGTTCTAATGAACTGTTAATCAACAACACTACATTAGAGCTTAAGTGCCGGTGATCGTTTTCTTTCATCTTAATAATGTCAAAAATTCTTTTAAATCATTTTTTACTCCATTCCTATCCATGTAATGAACAATCCAAAAATAGGTGCCATCTGAACAGTCCTTTCCATTAAATTTTCCGTTCCATCCTTTAATAAGATCTACGCTTTCAAATAGTTTTTGCCCC
The DNA here is from genome assembly GCA_016764115.1 of Bacteroidia bacterium. Lineage (GTDB taxonomy): Bacteria > Bacteroidota > Bacteroidia > JAESSM01 > NORP286 > NORP286. The sequence goes on from JAESSM010000002.1 coordinate 258, forward strand.
CATCTGTTGTAGATAGTAATGGTAGCCTGATCAATGCCTTCTATTTTTATTGGGTAGAACAAATCACTTATTCCATCATTATTCGGGGTAAAGACATTAGGCATTTCAATAATTATTTCACATTCTTCGGTAGTAACTATGATTGTATCAATTGTAGTTTCGCAATTATCAGTCACTTCCAACCAATAAGTTCCTTCTTGGGTAACATTATAAGTCGGGCCTGTAGAATTATCCTGCCACAAGTGGTTGACATTTGCAGTTGCTGCATCCAGTGTCAATGTCTCTCCTTGACAAAGGGTTGTGTCATTGCCCAGATCAACTGTTGGCAATAGCGTGTAGTTTACAATAACGGTGTCTGTTGTACTACAATTATTCACGGTCACTTCTACCCAATAAGTTCCTTGTTGCGTAACATTGAAAGCCGGGTTGGTAGAATTGTCCTGCCACAAGTAGTTGGCATTTGCAGTGGTTGCATCCAAGGTCAAAGCCTCTCCTTGACAAAGGGTTGTGTCATTGCCCAGATCAACTGTTGGCAATAGAGTGTAGTTTACAATAATAGTGTCTGTTGTAGTCCCACAATTATTGGTGACTTCTACCCAATAAGTTCCTTGTTGCGTAACATTGAAAGTCGGGTTTGTGGAATTGTCCTGCCACAAGTAGGTGGCATTTGCAGTGGTTGCATCCAAGATCAAAGTCTCTCCTTGACAAAAGGTTGTGTCATTACCTAAGTCAACTATGGGAATTGGATTTATAAATATCGTATTTGTGGATGTATCAGAATTACCACCAAAATAGGTAACAAGACTTACAATAAAAGTACCTGTGTCAGTAAAAAGGTGAACAGGAGTAGTATCTGAAGAAATATTGTTTACTCCACTATTTGGATCATCAAAATTCCATAAAACAGAATCAACCGATAGATAAGATGAGAAAGCAAAAATGGAAGAATCTCCAAAACAAAAATTGGCATATGTAAAAGATGCAATAGAGCTGTAAAAAGAAGGTAATCCGAATTTAGAAATTTTTCCTGCAAGAAAGAAGCCATTAGCAATGTAATTGCACGAAATACCAAGCGAGTTAGGGTCGTTAATTACCCCGAGAAAATCTTCCTGAACGCGAGCGTGATAAATTTTGTTGTCCGGAGCCAGTTGAATTGCTCCGCCTGAGCCAGAGCTACCTATTGTTGTTCTGGAATTAATGATGGCAGTTGCAGAACCTGCCAGAAGGTTGTACTGATAAATATTACTGACGGGAGTTGATTCTTCAGAAACATATAACAGATTACTATTGGGAGAAAACTCAATACCGTAAGCGCCGCCGGGAAAAGAGAAGTTGTTAAATGTTATTACATTACTTAATAACCCCGTTGTATTATCAAAATCGAACAATTCAACATTATCCATTGATCTGTTAGCCACAGCAATACGATTACCATCTGCAGAGCCTTTTAAATATCCAATTGTATTGAATATATTACTGCCAATACTTATAACCGGTATCATATTCAGCCCTGTAGATGTTAATAGGTAACTATGAAAAGTAGTAGAGCCAAATAAATGTATTTGTGTAATTATCCAGTAATCTGTGTTGTTTTGATGTTTAATGGCTGTAATTTTTTCACCTGAGGGAGTGACAATGAGAATATTTTTATTTGAATTAACATCGCCCAAACCACTTTGTAAATTCATATCAACTTCAGAATACCTCAGCCCATTATTAGGTCCTGCCCCACTTATTGTAAAAACATAATAGATTGTATTTGACCCCGGTTTTTTAACTATGATTGCCGATTGAGAAGAAGTAAAAGATCCCATCAAACCACTGCCGTTTGGCATGATTGTGTGATTACTGTTCCATACGTTGCTTCCGTCTGTATAAAACAATAGGCTTCCTGTATTGTCACATATTGATGCACAGCCTTCATATGCATACATAGAGCCATTTGTTAATGCAACTGGAGTTCCTCCGTTGAAATCAATTCCGGCATTATCTCCAAAATACCAGATATTACCTTCATTTTGGGCAAATAAACAGTTCTGAATAAATAGAATAAAAATAAATGTTACTATTTTCATGTGTTTTTCTGTATTGCTACTAACGTAGCCTGTATATGAACCCCCGCAAGACATAAAAAAACAGTTTAGATTTTCTGATTTCAGATTAAGAAAATAAAAAATGTTTTTCAATGATCTTATACTGAAATAAATTAGCACAAATTTATGGCATTATTCAATTTTGCACAAATAAATTAGGTTAACAAAAGGTTATCTAAATATGATTCCGCGCTATGTTCATGCTAAAATATTTCTGTCTACACCCCAATATCCACTTCAAATCGGCTTGCACATCAACAATTAAAACTTGAGCGCGTCCGAACTTTTTCCGTTTTATGAAAGAAGAAGAAAAATTAGACGCAGCCATGGTTGGCGGGCATGAATTACGACAATAAAACAAAAGGTTTATATTTATCCTTTTTATTTTAGCACGTTAGTCAAGAATAAAAGCTGTTGATTTGTTCGTTGGCTATTTAAAAGGCCTTGTCTGATCTTTTCTCTCATAATCAATCAAGTATATGAACAATTGCGTAGAAGTAAAAGTAAGCTCAATTCACGGTAAGGGTGTTTTTGCGAAATGCAATATCAAAAAGGGTGAAGTAATTGCTGAAAGCCATGTAATATTGTTGCATCACAATGAGCAGTTGCCTGAACAATTGGCCACATTGGAATTTCCTTGGGATGATGAGTATTATGCATTATGTATAAGCGATGTCGGAAGCTTCTTTAATCATTCGAAACAGGCCAACACAAGAATACACCAAAACCAAGATAAAAAAACCCAAGAATTTATTGCTCTTTGTGATATCAGAAAAGGAGATGAAGTAATGATTTATTACAATGATAAATTTGAAGAGTTCATTCGATAGCAGGCGCAATTGGTTTGATTCTATCTGTCACTTTCTCGCCAATTTCTCATTACTATTTTAATGAGTAATGGTTTCAAAATTACCAGGTAATGCTACTTCCAGTAATTCTAAATCATCCGAAAAGTTAGAAATCTGGTGTTTCAAGTGGGGAGGAATAACACAAGCATCTCCTTTTTTTAGAAACTGAGGATTGTGTCCGTTGGCATTTAATTCCATTTCTCCTTGCATAATAAAGGCAAACATAATATCGGCATCGTGNCTAATCAGTTGTGGTTTTGCAGTAGTATTTAAGGCACGGGCTACCTTAACGGAAGCTATTTCACTAGTTGCCTCATTGATTCCTGTATCCCTGTATTCGAAGCCATCTATCCGCCAAGAATTCCATAGGGCTTTTTTTGATATATGATGGCAAAACCGTTGCTCTTGAAATTCCCTTTCGGGAAGGCATTCTTTTGTCGGGAGATCCATTTCATGGTCAATCGTTGTCATATGCTCTGCCGGCACACCTATTTCAATGACTCCTAAATTATCCGAAGCCTCCAACACGCGATGTCTTATTTCAGGGGGTTGAGTGACGCAATCTCCAGCTTCAAGAATAAATGGAGGGCCTTGATCTTCATAAACTAACTTCACCCAACCACTGTAGCAAAATATTAATTGAAAACCAATGATGTGATAATGCACCATATCGGGAACCGGCCCGCCTTCGGGAATACGGATGTGTGAAGCCATAATGCTTCCGCCTAAACGATCGGGGATCAGGTCGCGATAAAGCATGCCTGCTCTACCAATTACCCAGGGTTCTTTATCTTGTAACTGACGAATTTCAAATTTATGTTGAGTAGGAGGGGTAACGACCTGATACGATTTAGGAAGCACTTTAAAAAGTGTTCCATTAGGAGCTGTAAATTCTGTTTGTCCATCATCGAGATGTGCTGGATCATCGGTTAATATATGAATCGTAGAAGGAGAACATTTTGCTTTTCTGTCTAAACGAACATGGAGTCCATATCCAATCATCACTGCTACTTCCGGATTGTCATCAGGAAATATTGTGTTGAGCCTAAAACCGAGATTCTTAAGGTAGGCGATATCTTCAGTTAAATCGTTACTCGGTAATAATACTTCCGCATGGCTGTCAACATTATTTTGTCTGCTTATTTTCATCTTCTCAAATGTACTACAACGGTTTGCAAAACATGTTTTAATGAGCTTTGCACAATGTTATATGAACGTTCGACTTCTATTCTATTTTCATAAGTTTTCCTTGTGTTACAATTCCGGCATTGTTTTGCAGTTGGAAAAAATAAAGTCCGTTTTGCCAATCTTTATTCTCAATCTTGATTTTTTCATTCGTAATCTTCTCAATTTTTCGTACGGTTTGCCCATTTGTATTATAAATAATCAAAGTATGGCTTTTGCTTTCAGGGTTTAAGAACTGTATAGTTGTGATGTTGATTGATGGATTGGGAAATACGTTAATTTCATTTTTCGGCTTAGGAATTCCAATTACGGCTGTGGTGGTAGCGGATATGATTATATCAGCCCATATATCAGGCTGAAAATAAATGTTGCCACTCGGCCAGTTGTCGCTGTCGGAGCCAACGGCATCATCCCATGTATGAATGAAAAGCCCCATTGTATAATCAGCATTGGTGGGGATACCAAATTTTGCGAAATCGAACTTATACTCTACTTGCCAACCTCCGGTTATATTAGCCACAGCCACAACCCAACCGGTTGGCGCTGCACCCGGAAACATACCCGGGCCAGTTCCCTCTCGCTTATCGTTTCCGGCTCGGTTCATTCTGAACAAGAAGTCGTCCGACTGGCTACTTGTTCCACCGTTATGTGCCGGATCAATGTTGAATCCGCAGTCGTCAAACGAATTATTAGTATTATCTGGAATGTTCAATGCGATAAAAAGAGAAGAACCGTCATGCAGGAAGTATGCTGTTACTGTGTCTGTGGAATTCGGAAAGCGAACTATACCTGCCGCTGACCACTCTGTCAGGTTAATAATTCCATCAATTACTGGAGAAATGCCATAATTGGCATAAACGGAATCACCAGAATGGGAGTAAACAGATTTTATGTTTAGCGCAATTGTCAGTATCGCAACTGTCAATGTAAGCGTATTTTTTCGTTTCACTTTTTAATTATTTTAAAATGAAACGGCTTGTCTAAACTGCATTTTAATGGCGTTTATTTGGTGTTGTAGTCCGTTTTTATTTTATTTTTTTCATCTCTTTCGCAATATCTATTGAATTATATTCTTCGGTTTTCTCCAATTCTTCAATGATATTATGATAATCTGAATCATCCTTGTTTTGAGAAAGTTTATAAGCCGATTGAATTTCATTAATACTTATTTTAAATCCAACGATTCCTTTTATTTGTTTCAACGTTTTTTCAGACATATTGCCTACTGAGACAGGATTCTCAGAGTTTTTTTCATACTTATCAACTAATTTTTTCAACGAATCAAGCAATTCGTCACCTTCAATTATTTTTATAACTCCATATACATGCACAGCTATGTAATTCCAAGTAGGAACATCTTCATGATTGTACCACGAAGATGAAATATAGCTATGTGATCCTTGGAAAATTGCTAAGACTTCTTCATTGTCTTTAAAATTTTTCCATTGAGGATTTGCCTTTGATATGTGACCTATTAATACCTCTTTTCCTTCTTCATCGGTATCTAATTCTAAAGGGATGTGAGTTCCGCTTAATCTTCCATTGCCTTGATTTATCAAAATTCCGAAGCTGTTTTTAATTAAAAAGCTTCTCACTTCTTCTATATTCTCGTTCTTGTAATAATTTGGAATGTACATTGTTGGCAATCGTTTTTAAGTAGTCGTAATTGACATTTCATTTATAAACTTTTGGAAGCAATGAAGTGCATATTGCTCTCCTGGCTTATTTAGTTCCTCAATCAAGCTTGACCAACCCAGTTTAAGACTCGTCTTCTTATACCATTCAATTATTCGCTTAATCGCTGCATATTTCCATTCGTTTACACTTGTAACAATCATTTCAATCAATGTCATCCAAACTAACCAATATTGGTCGGCTTTGAATTCTTTCAAAATCCTATCGATTATTGGGTCTGGCTCCAAACCGAGGTATTTTGAATATGACAAAAGACCTATTCTTAGTGTCCAAATATGTTGTAAAATCACTTTTTCGTTTCGTGAATTAGCTTTTACAAGTTTTATAGCAACATCTATTAAATCGATAAGTGCTTCTTTTTCATCTCTTCCATCGTCAAATGAAGAGAACCACAATACATCTTTGTACTTATAATTGTCAAGAAAAGTGAAAGCATCATCTTGGTATAATGGGTATCGTATATTGCGATTCCAATCTAATTGCATTTGTTCATCATTAACGTTTTTCACCGCAACTAAAAGGCGACTTCCTTTTATTTTAGATTCAAGTTTTGCAGAATGAACGAGAGCAGGACTTATAATAAAATCTTTTGTCAGGTTAGGAGCAGTTTGCCTTTCTTCAACATTAATAATTCCTACACTCATTGCTCCTCTTGGTAGAAGAAAGAATTTGGATAATTCTGTGTATGAGCTATTCTTTTTCAAGCATTTTTGATATATTGCAGCTAAACAGTTTATTAGCGATTCTTTGGAGTCAGAGTACGCTAATAATGAATCGGAGAATAAATGTCCTTTTACGTTAGGTAATCTTTTTATCTCAGTATAGGCAATTTTGTAGAAGTCATTTAAAATTCTTCTTGCCTTATTTTCATTCTCATTAACCATTTGGCTAAATCCGAGTAAATCAATAAATGTAAGCAGTTTTTCCATTTCTTAAATTATTGCCAACGTGTGTATAAACGGCATGCCTTTTATACACCTTATAGAATAACCCGCCTAAATTACTGAAAATCTG
>JAESSM010000179.1 GCA_016764115.1 Bacteroidia bacterium
TAAGGCATTTTATGTTGTTCTCATAATATTTCAATTTTTCAATCTTGTAATCTTTTAATTAATTGGAAGGAATTAAAACTTTAGGCATTTTAGGCACTTCTAACTCTAGGCACTGATTATTCACTAAAAAATAAAATAAAAAAATTAGTATGTGGAAAGAAGAAAATAATTCCTTAACAAAGTCATTCACTTTTAATGACTTTAAGGACGCTTTTGCCTTTATGACAAAAGTAGCATTAATTGCCGAAAAAATGGACCATCATCCTACATGGACCAACACTTACAATACAGTTGATATCAGTCTAAATACACATTCTACAGGGAATACTGTTACGGATAAAGACAGAGATCTGGCCGCTATGATCGACCAATTATAATGAGCCTTATAATTGATACTGGTATTCGATTCAGGAATTACTTTGCATTGTTTCTTGCACTTAACTTTCTAGCAGTCCTGGAAATTGTTTTGTGGTATAAAATTCCATTACTTCTAGCCCTCGGAATTGCAGTAATTGTACTTAACTTTTTAGTCTATATGGTAATACAACCCAGGTACTTCTTTATTACTTTTAAAAATGATAAGCTTTTCTTTAAAACCAATTGGGAAACGGATGATCAAGTGATAATTAGCAAGAAAGAATTCGGAGGTTTTAAGATCAAAACATCTTTTATGAAGTACAAGAAGATGTTAGTCCTATTCAAAAAAACCCCTCAAGGACTTATGGGAACAAAAGCATTAAGTATTGGATTGTTGAAAGATGCCCAATTGCTTCAACTGATCAGCCAATTGAATCAATTGAAAAAAGAATAGGCTTACTTGGACACGCATCACTTTCAAGACTCATTATCTGTAGATTTAAGAAATATTTTCCATCCTTAATTTCATCTGAAACATAGATCAGTTCAGTAATGGTATTATCAACTCTTGGTGACTCAGGATAATTCCAAAATGCTTTATGTCCTGCTACTGCCCCCTCATCTTCCTCCTTATCAACTGATGGAAGGTCAATTAATAAGTGTTTTACATTTTTTGAAGCTATCATGTCTAATGCTTCTACTTCAAAATAGGGAGGGTTATTACCTGAGTAAACCTTGGTTAACTTTTCATCAGAATTTGGTAACGTTCTAATTATTAACGCTTCAGTACTATCTTCTTGTAACTCTTTCTCAACAATTGCTTTAGTTACTACTAAATCGCTTCCTTGTTGTTCAGGTTGAATAGAAATCAAATCTGCAAAAAAGAAAAAGTCTTTAAAGCATTGATTAATAGTATGGTCTTCTTTGGAAATATGCCCGATACACTCAGTATGCGTACCATTTCCGTGTGGAGTAATACTTATTTTTTTGTAGTTAACCGAGCCTCCAAGGTTCACACTTCCAATAAATTCCTCAGCCTTTATTGTTTCTATCTTGGGAGCATCCGCATAATAAGCATTAGGATTTTCCAGCCCATTCCTCAATGGAATTGAAATATCAATTGGTTTAGATAAATCAATTCTGTACTGGTTACCTTTATATTCTATTGTAGTTATCACTTAAATGTGAGGTTGTTGGTTTATGAGTTTATAGGTTTATTAGTTGTCAAAAGTTCCAAATCATTAGGCAAAATCAATTAATTTAGAATTTCAATAACACTACAGAAAGCAATTTCATAAACCATTAAACCTATAAACCTTTAAACTTTATTTACTCATCATTTTAAACATAAAACCTAAATAAATAAGTCTGCAGTGATACTATCTGCAAATAATTTTCCCTGCCGCGTCAACTTATAAACTCCTCTTTCTTCGACTAAATAATTCTTATCAAGATATTGATGAGAACCTGCGATAAAGTTATTAAATTTTTCTTCGCCAAACTCTTGCTGTAGCTTTTCAGTATCTATCCCCCAAATTGTTCTTAATGAAGTGAGAATGTACTCATTGTATTTTTGCTCAGTTGTTAATGTCTCATGTTCAGGTTCGCATGATCGAGTCTCTGACAAAAATGTGCTAACGTATTTTGCATTATTTGCGATATTCCATTGCCTGGATTCTCCATTGTAAGAATGGGCTGACGGACCCAATCCCAGATATTTTTTTTGTTTCCAATAATTGCTGTTGTGTTGCGAAATAAATCCTTCTTTACAGAAATTTGAAATTTCATAATGAATAAATCCAAGATCTTCCAGAGTGTTCATTAATATTTCAAAATGCCTAGCAGGTCTCTCATCATCAACAGCTTTAACTAACCCCTTTTTTATATCGTGTGATAATTGAGTTTTTGGTTCAACAGTAAGGCTATACGCAGATAAATGAGGCACATCTAATTCCGAAAATTTTTCCAAATTCTTTTTCCAGCAATCATCGGTTAAAGTTTGAACACCATATATTAAATCCATGTTTATATTATCAAATCCGGCTTTCTTTGCATTTTCTATACATGAAACTGCTTCTTTTGAACTATGCACACGATTCATGAATTGAAGATCTTTATCATGAAAAGATTGAACACCTATACTTAATCGGTTTATTGGAGTTTGGCTTAGTCCATTTAAATAATCCATAGAAAGATCATCAGGATTAGCTTCTAAAGTAATTTCTGCTTCTTTATCAATTTCGTAAAACTTGCTTACTTGATATATTATGGAAGAAATTTCATTTGCTGAAAGAACTGAAGGTGTTCCACCACCGAAGTAAATGGTATTGACTTTCTCCTGACCTAAATAGGCTTTCCGTAATTCAATTTCCTTGTTGAGGGCAACTAGAAAATCATCTTTCAATTTCGGTGAAGTGGAAAAATGGAAATTGCAATAGTTGCACGCTTGTTTGCAGAAAGGGATATGGATGTAAATGCCGGGCATTATGTAAGATTAACTCATTTGGGTGTAATAATTTAGATAAATCGGGGTAAACCCTAAATTCTAATATCTAAACTCTAAACATTGTCAAAATATAAATGTCTAATGTTAAAAATAGTACGCTGATTTATTATGATGATTATGATAAATACTGATAACCAAAATCTTAACAAATCATAAAAGATCATCAAAATCAGTGTACAATTTCAATGCAACACCAGTCCAGTTCCGTCACTGAATAATTATGGTCTTAGTCATAGAGCCATACCCTCCCCAAATACCTAGCCCACCATCAATATTTCCTTGAATTATCGTTGGTGATGAAAATGGACTTCCTGAGTTTTGGTATTCATTCTCAATGGTTCTCCAAAAATCGAAATGATCCTTATCTATTGCACTGAACTTCACAATTACGGTATCTCCCAGTTTGAACATTCCACATTCCTCAAAGTTTAATGACGGTTTCGTGGTATCAGCATTTGCATCATCGTTATAACAACTTTCTANTTCNCCGTTCCTGATAATATCATCAAATGTGAGNCCATTGATAAAATTNTCATCAAAAACTGAATAAGAAAACGAAAGATATNGNCCNGAGTTAACTTTNGTAAATATTCTAATNTANTTCCCAAGTGTATCAGGATCAGTATACTTTATCCAAAGGCGAAACACATCATCGTAACTTTCTTTTGGCAACACCCATAAACTATCAAATTCCGGAACCGGATTAGGGATATATGTTCTTGATGTTAATATAGTGTCATTAATTGTTACAGACAGATCATAATAAGTGTCATATTTACCGGTCATCCAATAACTGAAATAAATGCCATTTTGAAATTCAGTCAAATTAACCGTAGTATCACCATCAGAAACAGTTACATCAGCTCCACTTACAAGAAGCTTATTAATTTCACTGGTATCTACTGACGAAAAATAAGGAGCATCTTTCGTGATTATTACATATGGGAACTCGCCATTTTCAATATGCCCTTCAATCACATATTCTTGTTCTCCTTTAGGTAAGTCTAATGTCACCTCTTCTTCACAACCAAAAAGTGTAAATGTTAGCAACAATATGATATAAAAGTATTTGTTGATCATTTTAAAATTTGAAATTCCATGTAACAGATGGTAAAATGGGGAATATGGACACTTTATAGGCTTTAACAGACAATGTCCCTTTTTTCACGTCTCCTTCAGTATTCAGGTATATGAAATACGGATTTTTCCTGTTGTAAACATTGTAAACTCCAAAATTCCAGGATGACTCATATTTATCAGATTTCTTCTTGTGATAGGTGGCCCCAATATCCAGACGATGATATGTAGGCATTTTAAATCCATTTCTATCACCATATTTAGGAACTACAGTGCTTTCTACAAAATATCTTCTTTGTTGCAGCCAATGAGCATTTCCGGTTGCATAAACAAAAGTGGTTGAAAAAGACCATTTTTTATTCAATTTATACATCCCAACTACTGCTATATCATGCCTTCTGTCATATTTAGCTGGAAATGGCTTTCCTTCATTGGTATTATCAAATTGTTTCATTGTCCAGGCCAGAGTATATCCAACCCATCCTGTAAATTTCCCCTTTTGCTTTCTTATAAAGAGCTCTATACCATAAGCATACCCTTTCCCAAAAATAAAGTCATCTTCTGCGCTGCTTGCAAAGTCCGGTACCGCACCATCAGAAAATACTATCAAATTATTCATGTCTTTATAATATACTTCGATTGAAGATTCTAACATGTTGTCTTTAAAATTTCTATAGTAACCCAATGCATATTGCGAACCCATTTCAGGCTTAACAGTTTTAGTACTCGGAACCCAAATATCTGTAGGCAATGTTGATCCGGAAGCAGATGCTAAATGAATGAATTGATTGTTTCTGTTATAAGAGGCTTTAATTGAAGATGTTTCATTCAGTTCAAACCTCATAGCCACTCTTGGCTCTAAGCCATGATAGAACACAACATTTTCCAATCGTTTATAACTTGTAGTATCAACCGGATTGTCTTTTGAATCTTTTTTAATGTCATCCCAAGGACCAATTTGTTGAAATATCACATATCTCAGTCCAATATCCATTTTTATTCTCTTCGTCAATTTATACTTGTCAGTTATATATACTGCAGCATCATTTGCGTACTGTTTTTTTATATCTCCTAAATTAAACTCCACATCTCCCGATTTTCCAGAAGCATTGTTGGGTGTAAATATGTGATAGGTATAATTTGTTCCGAACTTAAGTTGATGCTTGATATTGGGAAAATAATCAAAGTCTACTTTGGCATTGTAGTCACGTATTCCAGAGAACATTTTGAATTCAAATTGATCAAATTGGGCGTTCATCTCAAACTTATAATTACTATACAAAGCCATTGCATTCATAAAAAGTTTATCGTTAAACAAATGATTCCACCTGATTGTAGAAGCCACATTACCCCAAGGGATACCAATTTTAAAACCTGTTTGTAAGCTTGCAAACAAGAATTTATCCTTACCAAAATAACCGCTTAAATAAAGCCGATCCTTATCTGATAATTTGTAATTGATCTTGGTGTTATAATCATAAAAATGATACCCGGAGTTTTTAGCTGCACTCTCTTTTTTAACAAATGGCTTCACCAAGGCATCAATATATGTCCTGCGGCCTGTTACGATAAACGAACTTTGCCCCTTTTTAATTGGACCTTGTAAAGTCAATCTGGATGAAATGATCCCTATCCCTCCTTCGGCGTGAAACTCTTTATTATTACCCTCTTTCATGGTTACATCCACAACTGAAGCAATTCTACCTCCGTAATTAGCCGGCATGCCTCCTTTCATTAAAGTAACATTGTTAATAGCATCCGCATTGAAGACAGAAAAAAATCCAAAAAGGTGTGACGCATTATAGACAACCGCTTCATCCAACAATAATAATGTTTGATCAGAGCTGCTTCCTCTAACAAAAAGCCCAGCACTTCCTTCACTAGCTGTTTGAATTCCGGGTAACAATTGTAATGTTTTCAAAACATCAACTTCGCCAAACAAACTGGGAATGGCTTTTATTTCCTCTACAGAAAGCTCTATAGTGCTCATCTTGGTAGTTTCAATATTTGCATCTGCACGTTCTCCCGTGATAACTACTACCTCAGCCATTATTGATGCATCTAACAGATCAATACTAAGTCTTATATTCTCGGTTAATGAAATCTCATGTTCCTGGGTTTGATAACCCAGATATGAAATAATCAGGGTGTAAGTACCTTCTTTTAGAGTAATGGAATAAAATCCATATGTATTCGAAACCACCCCATGACTAAGTTCCTTTACAAAAATGGTAGTACCTATTAAATTCTCTCCTGTCGCAGCTTCTTTGATATAACCGCTGACAGTGTATTTATTTTGAGATACTCCATTAAATGGAAATAAAACAACTGTAATAAAAATGAAAACTATTATTCTCAAAACGAAAATTAAATTTCCGTCATCGCGAGGAACGAAGCGATCTCTGGCTTTGATTAACCGTAGGGGATTGCCACGTCACTTCGTTCCTCGCAATGACGATTGCACTTATTTCGCAATGCCAAGGCTTTAAGCCATTTTGAACGCGTTAATTCTTAATTACAACAGCATCGACTTCTATCTCCACTAACATATCAGGATGAATTAAAGCGCTCACCTCCACCATTGTTGCAACTGGATCAATACCCTTGAAGAATTCTCCATGAGCTTTACCTACTTCATTACTCAAGCCAATATCAGTAACAAACATTCTGGTTCTTACTACATCTGATCTATTTGCTCCTAAAAAATCTAATGCTTTTTCAATTTTCTCTAAAACAAATTTAGATTGACCATAAGCATCCCCTATTCCAACAACTTCTCGACCATCAATTGCTGTGGTACCTGCAACAAAAATATGTTTACCAACTTTAGTTGCCCTGGAATAACTAAATTGTTTTTCCCAGTCTGTACCGGTATACACTTTGTTTTTTTGACTCACAGGTTATTGCTTTGCAACAAAGATATATATCTTTGCGAACCTGTCTACCGATCAAGCAGGTTGAAATTTGTTGAGTTGTAAATCATTGGTTTAGCAAATCAGGAAAAGTTCGGGATGTAGCTCAGTCCGGTTAGAGTACACGTCTGGGGGGCTGAGGATTGAAAAGTAGAAACACAATACAGTAAAGGGTTTGAGTAGTAATGGAAATAAATTTGCACGCAATTTGCACGCAATCATATAAAATCGGGATGTAGCGCAGCCAGGTTAGCGCGCCACGCTGGGGGTGTGGAAGTCGAGAGTTCGAATCTCTCCATCCCGACTTTCTTCTACTTTTTCAACTCCTTATGTAATTGCTTTTTCTTAGTTTTCAACAACCGTTTCTTCAATTTCCCCTCAAAAAACTGGTGCAAAGGAAATATCAACCCTGCCAACAAAGCATTAAACAACAACTTGTACCCAGGCGCACCGCCTGTCCATTCTTCTATGTAAGGGTCTAACCA
>JAESSM010000031.1 GCA_016764115.1 Bacteroidia bacterium
AAAATATGGTTCAATAATATCAATTCAATATTGGAATCAGGATACGAATACCATCATTATGGTGAAACTTCATCATATAGAGAAGTAAGTCACTTTGGATTGATCACATTTAGCAAGTTTCCAATAATCGCTAAAGGGATAATAAAATTCAAAGACAGTAAAAACAATGCATGTCTATATTCTGATATCTTGATTAATCAAGATACTGTAAGAGTTTATAACATACATCTGGAATCCATTCATCTTGAACACAAAGATCATTCAACAATAGATAACATTATAAATCTTAGTGAGGTTACCCAATCATCTTGGTATTCCTTGTTTAATCACTTACGGACAGCTTTTACTAAGCGAGCCTCTCAAGCTGACATTATTTCAACACACATGACCAGTTGTATTTATCCAATAATATTATGTGGCGATTTTAACGATACTCCATCATCATATGCTTACAGACAGATCAGCGAACATTTAAATGACAACTTTGACAAAGGGAACTTTGGCCTTGGAGCAACCTATGCAGGGGAATTACCCATACGCATAGATTTTATTCTCAACAGTAAAGGTATTACAGGCACTAAACAACTAATTATCAAAGAAAAGTTTTCCGATCATTATCCTTTAGTTTGTAGATTTGAGTATCTTGAGTAAGCCATGAATCTCATCAATACTGCATATGATCTTATCAAAAGGGAATCGAATCGAAAGATAATTTCATGGGCGATAAAAATTCTCGTCTTCGGTTTATCCTATTATTTCATTTACGTTCAAATTTTTGAAAAAAAGGAAATTCAATCTATTACACAAAAACTGACGATATTAATCACAAAAGGGAATGCTCCTTTTTTCTGGATAACACTCATTTTGATGTTAGTTAATGCAAGCCTTGAGTCACTAAAATGGAAGTTCCTGATCAAGAAAATAGAATCAATAACATTTCTACGTTCATTGAAGGCAATTTTTTCAGGTCGCACACTCAATATCTTCGCCCCTTATCAGCTGGGAGAGTTTGGTGCAAGGGTATTTCATCTTGATAAAGCTGATAGGTGGAAAGCAGTCGTCATTGTCATGATGGGAAATGCAGTCAATTTGTTGTAACAGCCATTCTCGGAATTTTCGGATTGTTTTATTTTATCAATATCAAGATACCCTTAAATGATATCACGTACTTTCTATGGGTTATTTTTGGGTTGGCAACTTGTGGTGTAATTCTGCTGGTTTACTTTAAAATGAACTGGATCAGTAACTTGTTTAATATGAGTAAAAACTTCATGAAAGTTGAAAAGTATCTTCAAGTTTTTCGGTACTATTCACAAATCGAATTATCTACTGTGTTATTGATCAGCTCAACAAGATATGTTGTTTTCATTGTTCAATATTTATTACTGCTATATGCATTTGACATTCACATTCCTTTGCTGTCGGCAATGATGTCTATTTTCATTATTTATATCCTTCAAACAATTATTCCAACTATTACGCTGGCCCAATTGGGAATTAAGGGATCCCTGGCCATTTATTTTCTTGGAATGTTTACAGCAAACCATTTAGGGTTATTGACAGCTACTGCATGTTTGTGGTTAATCAATCAAATTGTACCTGCATTATTAGGATCTGTTTTTGTTTTAAACATGAAATTTTTCAGAAATAATGCTGCTTAGCGTTATCACCATTGTTATTTCGCTTATTTATGGATGGTTATTTATAAATTATATAATTGGCTGGTGTCGTTTGAAAGATCATCGTATGAAAAAGGATGTGTCGGAACTATCTACGCCAATTTCCATTTTGATCTCAGCTAGAAATGAAGAAGACCATATAGAAAATTGCCTGTATCACATTTCGAAACAAGATTATCCTAAACACTTGTTTGAGGTTATTGTAGTTGACGATCATTCAACAGATGGCACAAGTGAAATATTAGAATTGTGTAAGGAGAAATTAAATCTTCAAAACCTCTCAATAATTAACCTTGAGGAAAGGGGAGCTGAGGTATTCGGGAAAAAGGAAGCCATTAAAGCAGGAATCAATTTATCTAAATACGAATTGATACTTGTAACTGATGCAGATTGCATAGCAGGTCCCAAATGGGTAAGCACAATAATTGATTATTACGAAGGTACACATCCAAAATTGATCAGTGGACCTGTTGGCTGTTTGGAAGGTAATTCACTTTTTGAAAAAATGCAATGTTTGGAAATTATGGGTTTAGGTGGTTCAGGGGCTGCTGCCATGAGCATCAAAAAACCCAATATGTGCAATGGAGGCAATTTAGCCTATTTGAAAAAAATATTTAGAGAAGTTGACGGATTTGAAGGCTTTGAAACCTATGGTTGCGGTGATGATGAATTCCTGATGCATAAGATCGCCAAAAAATATCCCGATGATGTTCATTTTATAAAATCGTATGATTGCATCGTTGATACTTATGCAAAAGTGCCTTTTAGCGACTTCTTAACACAAAGGAAACGTTGGGTTTCTAAAAGCCGGAGGTACAAAAACCCTCACTCAACAATCACTGCTTGGATAGTGTTATTATTCAATATGATTTTTTTATTAAATTTGATATTGATCTTATTCGGGAACTTTGGCAATTCATTTGTTTTCCAAATAGCGGTTAAACTTACTTTAGAATTAATATTTTTATGCTTAGTGACTGGGTTCTTCAAAAAGCAAAAATTATTAAAGTGGTTTATTCCTACTCAATTATGCCATATAATATATGTGGTTTTTATTGCTTTCTATGGGAATATCGGTGGTTATAAATGGAAAGATCGCGCACACGCTAGATAGAACGTACTAAACAAATTGTATAACAGAAAAAATATCGAATCACACTCTCCCGGTTATTATGCCTGGAAAAGATTAAAGCGAAGTAAACTAGCTATGGCTGGTATGGGAACTATTATAATTGCCACTTTAATTGCATTATTAGGCTATTTGATCTTACCGGATCCCACACCAATGTCCAATGACATGACCTTGCAATTGGGTACAAAAAAGCCGGGATTCACTATCCAAATGCTCAATATTGCTAAGAATGATGAAGTAAAAAAGACCAGCGTCTTAGCTGCAATGTTTCTGGGACGAGAAAGTAATTATCAAACTATACCAATTACTGATTATAGGTTTGAGGGTGCTAATATTATTGTAAGAGAATATATCGGTATTGATAACCATGAAGGACCGGAGCATAGTTATAACGTAGCAAATGTTACCAACCCACTTTCGATTGAGAATCCCAATATTGTTGTTCATGGAGATGAAATTTCATTTAGCAATTATTATGGTAAAAGAGCTTATAGTTCTATCAAACAATTACAGAATGAGATCAAAAATAACAACATAGTAACTAAAAAGTTTTTATTTGGAACTGATAGGTTTGGAAGAGATATGCTGAGTAGATTGTTATTGGGAACCCGCATTTCTCTGGCTGTTGGGTTCATTTCAGTATTAATATCCTTGATGATCGGTATTCCACTTGGGGCAATGGCCGGGTTTTTTAAAGGAAGAGTAGATGATGCAATCACTTGGCTTATCAATGTCGTATGGTCTATTCCAACATTACTATTAGTTATTGCGATCACTTTAGCACTAGGAAAAGGTTTTTGGCAAGTATTCGTTGCGGTCGGTCTTACGATGTGGGTTGAAATTGCAAGAATTGTAAGAGGTCAAATTTTAAGTATAAGGGAAATAGGATACATAGAGGCCGGTAGATCATTTGGGTTTACCAATACAAGAATTATTTTGCGACATATTCTTCCAAACATAATGGGACCAATAACAGTTATTTCTGCTTCAAATTTTGCTAATGCAATTATTGCAGAAGCAAGCCTAAGCTTTTTGGGAATGGGGGCACAGCCTCCAACACCCTCATGGGGAATGATGATCAAAGAAAATTATGGTTACATTATTGTGGATGCTTCGTATCTTGCTATATTGCCGGGTGTGGCAATTGTGATTATGGTATTGTCATTTTATTTACTTGGAAATGGCCTAAGAGACGCCATTGATGTAAAAGGAAGCACTTTTTAGATACTAAGTATGTCAAAAAAATCAACAGTAATAGCGAATAAACCGGGAAAAGAAATTCTTGATATACAGGGGTTGTCAGAGATAGAATTAAGAAAACAACTCAGACAGCATCAAATTGAATTGAATTTTCTTTTGGAAATAACCCAGGCCATTAATAGCAATTTCTCAACCTCTTCTTTATTTGAAATTTACGAATACATTTTGACTTCTAAAATTGGAGTTAAAAAACTTGCTGTGTTCATTAAAAATGAAAAGTGGGAACCGGTTTGCAGTAACGGTATAGATAAAAAAGAGTTAAAGAAAATTAACATCGAAAAAGATATAATAGATTTTAAGGAAATTACCTCTCTTGAAGACCTGAATAACCCTAATCTGAGAGGATTTGAATTGGTTGTTCCTGTTTATCACAAAGATATTCCATTAGGATATGTTCTACTTGGAAGTACGTCTGAAACAGAGGGACATATTTTCAGTGATATACGCTTCATTCAAACCATTAGTAATATTATTTGTGTTGCTGTTGAGAATAAGAAATTTGTAAGAGAACAAATTCAACAGGATGTACTAAAAAAGGAGCTGGAACTCGGGGCTCAAATGCAAACCATGCTTTTCCCGAATCAATTACCGAAAAATGAATACCTGGAAATGCAGGCAACTTATTTTCCTCATAATGATATTGGAGGAGATTATTATGATTTTATCCAGATAAATGATGAAGAAATTGTTTTTTGTATTGCAGATGTTTCAGGTAAGGGTTTTGCTGCAGGATTAATAATGGCAAGCTTGCAAGCTAACTTGCACACCTTGCTAATTCAAACTCAAGAACTAACAGAGCTAGTTCCAATATTAAATACCAGAGTACTTGAAACTGCTAAAAGGGAAAAGTTTATTACACTTTTTATAGCAAAGTATAATGTAAAAACAAGGATATTAAAATATTTGAATGCAGGACATAATCCCCCAGTTTTATATAGGGATAAGGGTATAGAACAACTTCAGGAAGGCTGCACAATATTGGGAATGTTTGATGATCTTCCAAAAATATCAGAAGGCACGATTAAGGTTGATGGTGAGGCAGTACTTGTTTGTTATACTGACGGTTTAGTCGAAGTAGAAAACGACAAAAAAGAAGCTTACCAATTGGATAGGTTAAGTGAGTTTATTATGAAATACGCTTACAGTGAAATTGAAGTGTTTCATGAAAGGTTGTGGGAAAAGGTAAATCAGTACAAGGAAGAGCAACCATTTACTGATGACGTAACTGTTCTGAGTTGTCGGATATTTGCTTAGTTTTATTGTGATAGATATCTATTGAAGTGATTATTGCAACAAAAGCCCAAAATGGAATAGCTGCTTTATCCATATCCAGATAATTATTCAGTACTCCGTGCACCACATAGGTGATAAATCCTAATAATATTCCTAAGATCAAATACTTCAACTCCTTGTCTTCAAGAGTGTAATAGAGCTTCATTCCTCTGTCAATTACAATTAGTATAAGCATGAAGTAAGTAAAGAAGCCCAAAAAGCCAGATTCAGCCAACGGGCCTAAATACTCACTATGAGCATTTCCTCTTATTCCAGCATTGGTGCTGATAATGGTTAATTCAGAAGGTTTTTGAAATTGACCATATTGAAACATATATGTACCAGGCCCCCAACCAACAATTGGCCTTTCTATAAACATCCTGA
Source organism: Bacteroidia bacterium (assembly GCA_016764115.1). Lineage (GTDB taxonomy): Bacteria > Bacteroidota > Bacteroidia > JAESSM01 > NORP286 > NORP286. Next base: position 5,728 of record JAESSM010000031.1, read on the forward strand.
TAGCACAATTCCACCTATTGAGCCTTTCCATATTTGAGGCATTGGTAGATACGTTTGAAATAGATGTTACATGCTCTTGGAAATCAGTGGAAGAATCCTGAACATTTCTGTTCAAAGCCATATCGAATTCATGAAAATTATATAGTCCTATTCCAGCAATTACTGAGACTACCAATAATATAGTTCTTAGCTGCANCTTAAATTGAAAAACAAACAANGCCATTACTGNTACTGCCAAGCTNAACCATGCTGCCCGTGTATANGAAAATATCATTCCTACAAGAAAAATAATATTGGTGATGACTATCGTGGCATTTTGCAACAAATTATTTTTAAACCTTTTGGNTTTTANCANGTANATGATCATCAAAGGAAACAACATNGCNATAGCAACTGCATAAACACCATGGTTCTTATAAAANGGCTCCATNANCCACGTTGATGATTCCTGGGAAAATCCATAATAAGCATGCCTGATTAAAGTATAAATTATNACNCCAAGTAACGGCAAAGTGTACAACCAAATAAACCGCTTAATGTTCTTGTAATTTTTAAACAGTTGAGTACCCAAAAAGTAAAACCCTACTACAAACCACAATCTTGACAACATATACTTTATAGATACAATGGGCATTTCACTGGTGATACAGGTTATCCCCATCCAAACCAGGTTTATCATTAACAAAACTGTTATGGGGTGTTTAAGTACTTTAACGTCAAACTTTTCTTCGTAAAAAAACTTAATGAAAAAGATCAGCATGATGCCAAAAAGAACAGGTTCTGTAGGCACGGTAAGGCTTGCTCCCGCAATTAGTTGATCAAGATTGATAGAAAGTGGAGTACAAAAAACGAGAAGCAACAAAATTTTATCAAAAGAAAAAACTGCAAATAAGCCCAATAGTAACAGAAAGGGAATAACACTTAAATAGTAAAATTCATTGGCAATTAGAAAGAAATTTAAGACAATGAATAAAATGGCTACACTATAAACCCAAAATGATTTATTCCCGGAAGCAATAAAGGATGGCATAATAAAGCGCTTAACTTTCTTTTAACTCTTGTGGCGTATATTGTCTTACATTTTCGATTAGAATAATCGCTATTAATGTAAGTAGGATGGTGCTGATGGTTGACACGGAAACGATCAACCATCGAACAGGATAGGATTTTTTTTCTGCAGGAACAGCTCTATTGATAATAAAAGTATGTGGAAGAGATTTTTCAGCATCCACTTTTGCTCTTTCGTATTGCACTCGCACTTCACTTAATGCTGCCAATTCAAAGATCATAGATTCCGATAGTTTCATATAGTCACTGCTATATTCAGCCAATATCTTTAATTTTTCTTCAATCACTTTTATACCTGATTTATTATTGCTCATTAAAGCTTTGGCGTAAGCTTCATTTAATGCTAATGATTGTTGCTCAACGTCATAAACTCCTTGCTTGTTAATAAACTTGAGCGAATCTCTCATGCTATCTATAAACTTAATTTTATCATGATAAGCCCTTTCTACGATCTTGTATGCCTCAACAGCTCTTTCTTTTTGGATAGATGTTTTGGTATCGTCTAAAAGTTTAGCAATATAATTGGCAATTTTAGCTGCGGTCTCAGGGTTTTTATCCAGTACTTCAATTTCAACTGCCATAAACTCTGTTCTTCTAAAAGAGATATTAGATTTATATTCCTCATACATCTCAGTTTTGGGATATGCACTATTGTCCTTTATCTCATAATGAGTGATTAACTCAAACTCTTCAATTACTTTATCCCGAATTACATCCGAGTTTAATATTTGAAGCAATTGCTCAGCATGTTCCTCCGCACCAAATTCTAGTAGATCTGTAGAATGACCTCCTTGATTGGCAGTTAATAAAGTTTTGGAAATAGAGTTGGTAGTAGATGGAAATAGAATTACAGTAGATTTGAACTTCTCATCAATGATATAGGCAGCAGCTATCGAACTTATGATCGCAATTAGAGTAATGATGAAAAAAGTTCTTTTCCATTTGATCACCAATCCTATTATGCTGACTGAGTCAAATGAGTAATCCTGATCTTTGCTTTCCATGCTTTTCTGAATTTATTCTTAACAACCGTTATAATATTCTTATCATTTATTTATGCAAAGATGAAAAAAAAATGTTAGAATAAGATTTGTTATAAAACAGCTAAAATATCTGTTA
>JAESSM010000180.1 GCA_016764115.1 Bacteroidia bacterium
TGATTGAACTTGCTGGTGGAGAAACTACTTTGAGCCATGAAATGATTGGAAAGCTTACGAACAAGGGCTTAGCAGAGATATTGTCTGGGATTCTAAATTTACAGGAAGAGTTGGGGCATCAACAAGAACAACTTGAGGAATCAAGTAACGATCTTCAAGCAAATTTAAAGTCTTTACAGGAAACCAATGCAAAACTGGATAACGCACAAAGGGCTTATTTGTCAATGATGGAAGATCTTGAAGCACAAAAAAAAGAGCTTGATTTTTCCCTGAATGAAAAAGAGATCTTATTACAAGAAGTGCACCACAGGGTAAAGAATAATATGCAAATTATTTCAAGTTTACTTAATCTGCAATCAAGACAAATAAAAGATAAGGATGCTTTGAGAATGTATAATGATAGTCAAGCCCGTATTAGGTCTATGGCATTGGTCCATGAGCAGCTCTATCAGTCAAATGATTTTTCCAAACTTGAATTTGACAAGTACCTACATACGCTGTCCAACAATTTAATGAGTAGTTACACTTTAAGTGCTAACATAGATCTTAATATTGATGTTACAGAAGTTAATCTTGATTTGGACAGGGCGGTACCAACAGGATTAATTGTTAATGAGCTTATGACCAACTCTTTTAAATATGCTTTTCACGAAAAAGAATTTGGTGAGATAAATATTAATATGTCTCTTTCGAATGATGAAAAGATAACACTAGTTTATAGTGATAATGGTATCGGGATTCCCACTGAAATAGATTGGCAAAAGACAGATTCATTGGGGCTAACATTGGTACGTACACTTACAAGGCAACTCAACGGAACTATAGAGCTTGATACATCAAAAGATACACAGTTTACGTTAGTATTTTAATTAACTTTTGGGTATTAAAGAAATTAATAAGTTCTGAAATGAACTCATTTAAGAAAACTGTAATTTGGTTAACCATTTTCAGCATTGCTATGGGCTATCTGGAGTCCGCGGTGGTGGTTTACATTCGGGAGATATATTATCCTGATGGATTTCAGTTTCCACTAGTTCTTATTGATAATTATATAGCAATTACTGAGCTTTTTAGGGAAGCGGCTACCATTATTATGCTTATTGGAATTGGAGTCCTTGTTGGCAAAACAAAACTGGAACGGTTTGCCTGGTTTATATATTGCTTTGCTGTTTGGGACATATTCTACTATATATTTTTAAAGGCAATTTTGAATTGGCCTGAGTCCTTTTTAACCTGGGATGTACTTTTCTTAATACCGGTAACTTGGGTAGGGCCTGTGATTACCCCAATCATTGTTTCATTTACAATGATCTTACTAGCGGTGCTGATCATTTATAGCGAGCAAAAATTTAGCAATGTTAAGATAATTAAACGAGAATGGTTGTTGCTGATTCTGGGTTGCCTAGTATTGATCATTTCATTTACATGTGATTATACCCAATTTATTATACAAGAGTATTCTAATTCTGAAACTTCCATAACTTCCGTTACTACTTTCCTATTTGATGCCTCTATGAAGTATATACCTACTGTATTTCCTTGGTGGATATTTATTCTTGGCGAAATAATAGTGTTATTTGGAGTACTAAGTTTTTATAGGAGATATCCTATCTATTCAACCTAAAACAAGTTGTGCCACATCTTAAAGATATTGGTAAAAGATGTGTCACGGCTTGTCTAACGATTAATCAATTAAAAATTGAATATATCTACTTCTTCAATATAGATATCGGTTGGCTCTTCAGTTTCACGAACTTCAATCTTGTCAATAAGTTCATCGATTGCAATTATTTCTCCAACAACATCTCCTCTGCTATTGACCACAATTTTGGTAATTCCATTGTTGCGAATATTTACATATTCCCCAGGAACAAGTTGAACACTTTTATTGGTGATAACCATACTGCCGTGTTTCCCTGATCTTAGATTCATGCCTAGAGCAACTGTACCTCTGCCTTTAATTCCGTCTACTGTTAATTCTTCTGTTTGCTCCGTAGTTTGGCAAATTCCAGTTGCGCTAAACCCTAAGATCATTGCTGATAATAATAAGTTTTTCATTGTTTAATATTTAGTAATTAAGTTGAATTATTTGCTGCAAAAGAGGGGATATGACCTAACACTGAAAACAACAAATAATTGACACTATAGATAATATATGCAGGGTTTATTGCATGTTAATAGATGAATGAAGTTGATTTTAAATGGGTTATGGCACTACAAGATTTAGGCATTATAAATCTACAGATCAGAGCAATTAGCAAAACTATCTGGGAGGTGATTAAAATACGGACATGGCATAGGTTTTGCACCCTTTATGGTAAATTAATTTATCATGGGTGCTATAAAAAATAAGACTGTAATTCGTTCCTTTTTATTTTCCCTTTCATTACTTGCTTTAGTTTATTTTCTAACAATTCAATGTCCTTGCTTGCTTGTTTTGATCTTGATGGCCTTGGCTATTATAGTATTAACAGTGAATGGGACATCTTTGATTTTAAATAATGTTGTTAAAGTTTATTTGTCTAAAAAGGAAGAGAATAATGGAACCAAGAAGAAATCAGTAAAGGCTGATTTAGAACAATACAGGCTTATTAATACTTATGTAGGAATAATTATGTCACTGGTCATTATATTTTTGTTTTTAGAATGGGATAATTGTAGTTCTTCAGGTGCATTTGCTTTTACTGGTGGTGTTAATATTGATGATGAATTGATCATTGAGGTACCTCCAACTAGACAAAAAAAGAAAGTACCACCACCCCCAATAATTACAGTGGTTCCGGAAAAAGAAAAGGAGGTAATAGATGAGCCCATTTTGTTGGACACCGAAATAGGTTCTGATGAACCAATTGAGATTGAAGATCCTCCTATAGAACCTCAAACTGAGCCTGACATTATTTGGGTGGCAGAGGTAGATCCTGAATTTCCAGGTGGCACCAAAGCAATGTATAAATACCTTTATTCAAAAATAGTCTATCCACAAATTGCAGTAGATAATGTGATAGAAGGGAAAGTTTTCATTTCATTTATTGTAGATAAAAAAGGAAATCTTAGAAACTTTAAGATATTGAGAGGTATTGGTGGTGGTTGCGAAGAAGAAGCGGTTAGAGTAATTAAGGGAATGCCTAATTGGAATCCCGGTCTTCAAAACGGGAGAGCAGTTAATGTGCCTGTTACACTTCGGATAAAATTTACTTTGGTGAAGTAGTTTTCTTTCCCNNTAGAATGGTAAATGAATTTANCGAATANTAATTTGTAAAATTTNCACTGCACACATTTACNATTTATTTGTAACAATAGCACAAGACCCACGTTGAATTAATAAGACTTATGGACAAATATTTTATACAAATGCNTATAAAATATTAGATTTGTTCCTCAAATGAGTATGGTTTATTGGCATGAGGATTTTCAAGAAATATTCGTATAGGGTTTAGGGTCTCAATATTATTTCTAAAGGTTAGTTACTAAAATGAAAAAAAGCATAATTTATATCGTTGAAGATGACAAGTTTTACAAATCATTACTAATTGATTGTATAGAAAAAAACTTTGGAGATTTTGATTTACTTACATTTAATGATGGGGAGGAATGCGTTGATAATCTAAAATTTAAACCAGCTTTAATTCTCTTGGATTACAATTTACCAGGGATGAATGGGGTTGAAGTATTGAGTAAAATTAAAGAGTTATCTCCTGACACTAAGGTTATCATTTTAACAGCTAATAGAGAAATAAATATTAAAGTATCTGCAATGACTCTTAAAGCGGATGGGTACATCGTTAAAGGAGTAAGAAATTTCCCCCAAATTATTGAAATGGTCCAAAGCAAGATCGAAGAAACTACTCCCTAGCTGTTTGTAGGAGCAACCCCAGTTTTTAAAAGTATCCTCAAAGCATGGAGTAGCAAAAAAAGGAGACGTAGTGCTGTAAGCTCCAATTTTCTTTCATTTTCCCTATCTTTATGAGATGGGTAGCAAGTATTTCCAATCACTTTTCTCTACTTTCATTTGCTCATTGATAATTTGTAATAGTCAATTGAGTTATTCCCAGCAAAGCAAACTTGACTCCCTCAAAGAAGCCTACCAAACCGCAAGCCACGACACTACCAAAATAAACATCCTCCTCTCGTGGGGAGAAGAGATCTATTTGAGCCATCCTGATTCAGCTCTTACTCTTTGGGAAAAAGCCATGAAATTAGCTGAAAAAAACTTGAATGATAATTTAAAGGGAACAATGCTGTCAACTGATAAGTTATTAAGGGTGTTTAAAAATGGGTTGGCTGATGCGTGTAACAATATTGGATTTATCTATAATACACAAGGGGAAATTGAAAACTGTTTGAAATATTACTTTCTGAGTTTAAAAATTCAGGAAGAGATCGGGAATAAGCAAGGGGAAGCTACTTCTTATCACAATATTGGAATAATCTATAGGGATCAAGGGGAGATTGAAAAGGCTTTGGAATACATCTTTTTGAGTTTAAAGATCTTTGAAGAGCTAGAGGCAGAACATCCCGATGACATCGGGAATAGAAGAGGGAAGGCTTATGCTCAAAACAATATTGGGCTAATTTATAGGGAACAAGGGGAGATTGAAAAGGCTTTGGAATACTACTTTTTGAGTTTGCAACTTAACAAAGAGCTCAAGGATAAAAATGGGATGGCTGATTCATATAATAATATTGGCTTGGCCTATGAGTATAAGGGAGAGACTAAAAAGGCTTTGGAATATTACTTTTTGTGTTTAAAGATAGATCAGGAGGTGAAGAATAAAAATGGGATGGCCTATTCTTATCACAATATTGGAAATTTATTGTGTAATCAAGGTAGTATAGATGACGGAATGAAGTATTTGACGTTGAGCTTGGAGTTGAGGAAAGAATTGGAGTATAAATCTGGGATATCTGTCACTACTAAGGAAATTGGTGGTTGGCAGTTTCAATTGGGCGAAATTGAGGCTGCGTTGGAAAGTGGGTTAGAGGCTTTAGTTGTAGCTAAGGATATTGGACATGTAGATTACATAAAGAGGGCGGCAGGGTTGTTGGGTGAAGTTTATAAAAAACAGAACAAGTTTGAGGATGCTCTTTCCATGTATGAATTGGAAATAGAAATGCGGGATAGTATCGTGAATGAAGAAACCCAAAAGACAACCATTCGCCAACAAATGAAATATGAGTATGAGAAGGAACAAATACTTGCTGAGCAAGTTCGGAAGGAAGAATTAAGAATTCAGAATGAAAAATTGAATAGAAGAAATAACCTACATTACTCGGGAATAGTTATTGGGTTATTGGTAATTGGCCTACTGTTGAGTATGCTTGGCTTTGTGAATGTGAGTTACAGAGCTGCAGAGGGAATTATCTTTATAGCTTTCCTTATTTTCTTCGAGTTCTTATTGGTATTGTTAGACCCATACATTGAAGAGTGGACGGGTGGTGCCCCAGGTTACAAACTACTATTCAACGCAATTCTTGCCGGAGCAATCTTCCCACTGCACCAGTTTTTTGAAGGAAAAATGAAAAAACGGTTAGTTAAAGCAGAACGTAAAAAATGGCACAAGAATATCAAGCCATTAATGACTGCATTATTGGTTATTTCACACTCCCACATCTTTGCCCAAACAGATACCCTAAAAAAAGCTGTTGCTCTTAATCAGGCAGTTGGGGATGAAGAGACTCCTGTCAGTAATGATACAACTAATATAAAGGCACTACTCGACCTGGCCGAAGAGTATTATTTATCTAATCCTGATACTGCTATTGTTTTTTGTGAAAAAGCTTTATTTATAGCAGAAAAAGCAGGCTTAAAAGAAGAAATGGCAGATTGTTATTCCTGGCTGGCTTATTTGATTGAGGATAAAGGAGATATTCAAGATGCTCTGGAATACAATTTTAAAAGTGTGAAAATACTTGAAAAATTGTTGATTGAAAAGTTGGACGAAGGCACTGATTTAAGCCTGTCCACCAAACAGGCCGGTTCAACAACAAAACTTAAAAAAGACTTGGCTGTTACTTATAACAATATTGGAATGAGCCATCATAACAAAGGAGAGAATGAAAAGGCTTTAGAATATTACTTTATGAGTTTAAAGATAAGAGAAGAGATTGGAGATAAAAAAGTGATGGCTGTTTCCTATAATAATATAGGACGTATCTATAATGATCAGGGGAAAATTGAAAAGACTTTAGAATATAACTTTTTGAGTTTAAAGTTAAGAGAAGAGGTTGGAGATAAAAAAGGGATGACAGTTTCTTATAACAATATTGGGATCATTTATATCAATCAAGGGGAGGTCGAAAAAGCTTTGCAATACTTTTCTTTGGCTTTAAAAATTAAAGAAGAGATCAAGGATAAAAAAGGGATAGCATTGTCTTATAACAATTTTGGGATGATCTATAATAATAAAGGAGAGGTTGAAAAGGCTTTGGAGTATTTCTTTTTGAGTTTAAAGATTTATGAGGAGATGAAGGATAAACAAGGGATAGCTGGTTCCTATCACAATATTGGGAATGGACTGTGTAAACTGGATAGGTTCGATGAAGGAATGAGGTATTTAGAGTTGGGGTTGAAGTTGGAGAAAGAATTGGGGTATAAAGCATGGATTACTGTCAGTTATTCCTCAATTGGTAGTTGGCAGTTGAAATTGGGGCAACTTGAGGTAGCATTGAAAAGTGGGTTGGAGGCATTGGCATTGGCTAAAGAGATAGGAATTGTGGATTATATAAAGAAGTCGGCTGGGTTGCTGAGTGATGTTTATAAAAAGCAAGGTAAATTTGAAGATGCTCTTGCGATGTACGGGCTGGAGTTGCAAATGCGGGATAGTATTTCTAGCGAAGAAAACCAGAAGCAACTGGTACGCCAGGAGATGAAGTATGAGTATGAAAAAGAACAAATCCTTGCTGAGCAAGCTCGAAAAGATCAATTAAGAATTATCAATGAACAATTATCAAGAAGAGATAATTTACATTATTCTGCAATATTTATAGGTATTCTTATACTCTTTGGAGGTGTATTAATGTTGGGCTTTGTTAAGGTCAAACCTAAAGATATAGATGGAATTATCTTTATTTCATTCCTAATTCTATTTGAATTTGTGCTGGTCTTAGCTGATCCGCATATAGAGCGGTATACGGGTGGAGCT
>JAESSM010000032.1 GCA_016764115.1 Bacteroidia bacterium
TGGTGGAATGGGTGGCGGCATGTCTGTGGATGATATTTTTGAACACTTTGGAGATATCTTTGGTGGATCACATCCATTTGAGTCTTTTTTTGGTGGTGGTAGAGGTGGTAGAACTCGAGCTAATCGTGGTTCAAACCTTAGAATCAAGCTCAAGCTTACATTGAGTGAGATAGCCAATGGTGTTGAGAAAAAAATAAAAGTAAATAAGCACGTAACGTGTAATGGTTGTGAAGGATCTGGTGCAAAGGATGCAAGTGCTATGAAAACTTGTAATACTTGCAACGGCATCGGACAAGTAACTCAAGTTGCAAACACATTCCTTGGGCAAATGCAAACAACAACTCCCTGTCCTTCTTGCCACGGACAAGGTGAGATGATCTCAGATTTTTGCACTACATGTGGTGGAGAGGGGCGAATTCGTGATGAAGCTCTGGTGAGTGTTAACGTACCGGCAGGAGTTGCAGATGGTATGCAATTATCGTTAAGTGGTAAAGGAAATGCTCCTGAAAGAGGAGGAATTGCAGGCGATCTTTTAATTTTAATTGAGGAAGTTGAAGATGATGTATTAAAAAGAGATGGCACTAATGTTATCTATGATCTTTATGTAAGTTTTACTGATGCAGCCTTAGGTACCAGTGTTGAAATACCTACAATTGATGGCAAGGCTAAAATCAAAATTGAACCGGGAACTCAAAGCGGTAGAATTTTAAGATTAAAAGGAAAAGGGTTACCAGAAATAAATTCTTATGGAAAAGGAGATCAGCTTGTTTATATAAATATATGGACTCCAAAGGAACTGTCCAAAGAAGAGAAGAATTTGTTAGAACAACTTAAAGACTCTAAGAACTTTAAGCCTAACCCATCACGACACGATCGAGGATTTTTTGACAGAATGAAAGAATACTTTGGGGTATTTTGCGTATAATTGATAAGTATAATACCTATTATTTTCATTAAATGCTATCAATCAATAATGTAACGAAGCAATATGCTAATCACTTAGCACTTGATGACATTTCTATTGAGGTTCCTACTCAAAGTATTTTTGGATTACTAGGCCCAAATGGAGCTGGCAAAACCACCCTAATTCGCATAATCAATCAAATTATTGGTCCTGATAAAGGAGAAATACTGTTTTCAGGCACTCCCCTGTCACAAAAACATCTATCCGAAATAGGTTATTTGCCTGAAGAACGTGGTTTGTATAAGAAAATGGAAGTTGGCGAGATCGCACTTTACTTAGCTCAATTAAAAGGATTAAGCAGAAGCGAAGCAACAGAAAAGATAAAGGATTGGTTTGTGAAATTTGAAATACAAGGATGGTGGAAAAAGAAAATTGAGGAGCTATCTAAAGGAATGCAGCAAAAAATTCAGTTCATTATTACGGTTATACATGATCCTAAACTAATAATACTCGATGAACCATTTACTGGATTTGATCCAATCAATACCAAAATAATAAGAGATGAAATTTTTCGATTGAGAGAAAACGGTGCGACAATTATCCTTTCAACTCATAGAATGGAGTCCGTTGAAGAACTGTGTGACCATATTGCATTGATCAATAAGTCAAAAAAAGTATTGGATGGGGCAGTTTCTGATCTAAGAAAAAGCTATAGGACTAATCTATATGATATAGAATTTACAGGTAATTTACCTGATCTCAGTGGGCTTAATGATAGGTTAGAAATAATTGACAGTTCTAATGGAGAAATGTCGAAAGTTAGGATTCGAATATTACATGAAGAATATAAGGTAAATGATTTATTAAATTCTTTTCTCCCACATGTCCAGGTAAACTCATTAAATGAGATCATTCCAAGCATGAATGATATATTTATTTCAAAAGTAAGCAACAAGGATTTATCAGAATTGATCAATGAACAAGATTCTACTCATAATAACTAGAGAATACATCACCAGGGTTAGGAAAAAGTCATTTCTGGTAATGACCTTTTTGGGGCCTTTATTGATTACAGGACTATATGGTTTGGGTATTTGGATGGTAATTAATGACATAGATACTGATGAAGTTAAAAAAGTAGCGGTAATTGATGAAAGTCACCTTTTTGAATCCAAACTTAAAAATAGCCGAAGTATTGAGTTTCTATTTATTGAGGAAAATTTTGACGATGCGAAAGGATCCTTACAGTCTGGTTCAATAGATGATTATTATGGCATCCTGCANATTCCTAACATTAATATCGATGATCCTGANGGAATTAAAATATATTCNAACAGCCAACCAAGCATTACAATTGTCAACTATATCGAAANNCAATTAGAAAGTATAATTGANGATGGAAAATTGAAAGTNGCNGGGATCGACAAGGANATTATTGAAAATATAAAAACCAATATNAANATTGGAACTATCAAATTGACNGCTTCCGGTGAAGAAGAAAGCAANGCAGCNGCNGCNCTTGGTGTTGGNTTATTTGGAGCATTACTGATCTATTTTTTCATTTTTCTATATGGTATACAAGTAATGAGAAGTGTGTTAGAAGAAAAGACAAATAGAATTGTAGAAATAATAATTTCTTCTGTAAAACCATTTCAATTAATGATGGGTAAAATAATTGGGGTGGCCATGGTTGGTTTAACCCAATTTTTATTGTGGGTATGTTTGGTCATGCTGATAAGTACACTTATTAATTCAGCATTTATGCCTGACAACGTTGCTGATCCTAACATGATAGGGGCATTATCCGAACAAGGCTCTTCACAGGGAAAAAGCATTGAATCATTTATGAATGCTATTAACAGCATCAATTTAGGATATATGATCGGGGTATTTATATTCTATTTTTTAGGTGGATATCTCTTATATAGTTCATTATTTGCGGCCGTTGGAGCAGCAGTTGATAATGAAGCAGATACTCAACAATTTGTTTTTCCGATAACAATACCTTTGGTTTTTGCATTTATTGTTGCTCAAAGTGTATTAAAAAACCCAGATACTTCGCTAGCATTTTGGATGTCAATAATTCCTTTTACTTCCCCGGTAATCATGATAGCAAGAATACCTTTTGGGGTACCTGCCCAAGAACTTATACTCTCCATGGTTTGCCTGGTAACCGGCTTTTTAATTACTACATGGTTGGCAGGAAGGATTTACAGAGTAGGTATTTTGATGTATGGTAAAAAACCATCCCTAAAAGAATTGGGGAAATGGTTATTTTACAAGCAGTAAGCCAACATTAATGTTGACTCGCTGAACATGAAATCTGCAATACTTGACCTCGGCACCAATACTTTTCATTTACTTATCGTTGAAATCAACTCCGGTAGTGTTCCCAAAATTCTATTCAAGACAAAAAAGGTCGTTAAATTGGGTGTGAACGGTATCAATGAAGGAAACATCAATCCAGAATCCTTTCAGAGAGGCATCGATGCAATAATAGAACTAAAGAAACACATTATTTCAAATGAAGTAGTTTCTGTTTACGGCTTTGCTACTTCTGCAATAAGAAGCGCTTCTAATGGACAAGAATTTATTGCCGCAATAAAAAAGCAAACCCAAATTGATATTGAGATCATTTCCGGAGATAAAGAGGCTGAACTCATTTACCAGGGAGTTAGCCAAGCTGTTAATTTAACTGAATCAAATGTATTAATAATGGATATTGGAGGTGGAAGTGTTGAGTTTATCATTGCCAATCAAAAAGAAATTTTGTGGAAACAAAGTTTCGATATTGGAGCTGCCAGACTTAAAGAAACATTTCATACTTCAGAACCCATTGAACAAATCGAACAGGAAAAATTAAAGACTGATCTAAAAAAGAAGTTAACTCCATTAATAAAGTCAGTGAATAAATTTAATCCAACTGTTTTAATAGGAGCCTCAGGCACCTTTGACACTTTTGTCAAAATACTTTTTTATCAAGGAATTGTAAAAAACATAATCGATAACCAAACTGAATTTGAAATTGATATTGCCAAGTTGAAGCTACTTCATTACAAACTACTCAAATCTAATTTAAAGCAACGGCTAAAAATTAAAGGTATGGCAGCATTTCGGGCGGATATGATCGTTGTTGCTAGTATACTAACTCAGTTTGTTATTGATGAGTTTGATTTTAAGGAATTAAAAGTATCTGGTTATGCGCTTAAGGAAGGAGCTATTTCGCAATTACGTAGTAATTGATTAGAGAGCCTCCTCCATCTTCAGATCATAAATCTCAGAATATTTCTTTTCTGCATAATCCATGAAGTGTTGGAAATTCAGTTTCTCCCCTGTTACTTTAACGCAAAGTTCTTCTGCTGAATACATTCTACCATGTTGATGTATTTTATCTCTCAACCAATCCAGCAATGGTTTCAATTCACCACTTTCAATTTGTGATGTCAAATCTGGAATTTCTTCCTTGGCTTTTGCGAAATACTGTGCAGAATAAAAACTTCCTATAGAATAAGTTGGGAAATAACCGATCAATCCACTTGACCAGTGAATATCCTGAAGTACTCCCTCTTTATTAGATGGAACATCAACATCTAAATATTCTTTGTATTTAGAATTCCAGTATTCTGGTAAATCTTTTACTTCAACATCACCCGCCATCAAAGCTTTTTCAATCTCATAACGTATTAAAATATGCGAATGATAAGTTAATTCATCAGCTTCAACTCTAATTAATGAAGGTTTAACCAAATTGATGGCTTTGTAAAACTCATCTAACGACACATTCGAAAGATTCTCATCAAACAAGCCCTGTAAATGAGGATAATTAGCAACCCAGTATCCATATCCCCTACCCACATGATTTTCCCAGAGTCTTGATTGTGATTCATGCACCCCTAATGAAATAGCATCTCCCGTTGGTAAACCATAGTCATCAGTGCTTAATCCTTGTTCATACAATGCATGCCCTCCTTCATGAATACAACTCCAGGTCATACTGGTAAAATCGTTTTCATTTATTCTTGTAGTAACGCGAACATCACATGGATTGAAATTCGTAGTAAATGGGTGGGCTGAAAGCTCTTGTAAGCCAGCATCAAAATCATAATGCATTTGTTTCAACAAGTCTATACCAAAATCCCACTGCTTTTGATGGTCATAGTGCTTTTTCAGAAATGAATCCTCAACTTGAGCCTTTTGGCCAATTTTCTTCACAAAATCTACCAATTGCTTTCTCACATCAGTAAACAAAACATCAAGATCAGCAACCTTTGCTCCAGGTTCGAAGTTATCAAGCATCGCATTGTAAGGATGTTCTTCATAACCTAATATATCACACTCTTGTCTTTTTAACTCAATTACTTTTTGCAGATGTAGTTCGAACATAGAAAAATCATCGGCTTCACGGGCCTTTTCCCATACATGAGTTGATTCAGCAACCGTCACACTTAACTTTTCTACAAATTCTGTTGGATACTTTTTCTTCTTCTCATAATCTTTTAAAGTCTCCTGAATATTTTTTGCTTCCCTTTCATTCAAAGATGAATCATTATTCAACTCATTTAAAAGACCACCTAATTTCTCATCAACAAACATTTCATGTGAAATACCCGCCAATGTTCCTATTTGTTGCGCTCTAAATGCTGCACCTTTTGAAGGCATTATAGTTTCCTGATCCCAATGCAATAATGCGATTGTGTGGTGGACATCGGCAACCCTTTTCATTAGACCTTTATACTGCTCAAATTTATTACTCATAATTTTAACTTTTTGTTGATATTGGTTCATTCTAATCAGTAAATTTATAAAAAATATCCCTTATTGAATGTTAAAACAAAGATTCTTAATTGCTGGTATGAAAAAAGCATTGTTGATATTAATGATTTTTACAAGTTACAGTTTAAAAAGCCAGGTTACTTTTACCGATTCTATATCTTTAATACCTGGTAATTTTAAAAGTGTAATACCTGTTGGTGTGTTGGATATGAACAATGATGGATTTGATGACATTATTCATTTCAGGGACCGATACACATTTGTTCTATCTTATTATAACAAGGGAAATGATTTTGACACTATAAACCTGGGAAAAATGGATTCGCTTAATTATGGATCTTACCCGTGGAGTATATGTGTGGGAGATTATGACAATGACGGTGATAATGATATTTTGTTTGGTGGAGGAACTGCTTCTCTATTATTAACAAACAGCTCAGAAAATGGAAATTTTATATCTGAATATTTTCCAGATACTTTTTTGCGCAGGGTTCTAATTTCGTTGATATTAATAATGATGGGTTATTGGATATATTTATTTGCAATGATGATAGTGCAAATTATGTATACAAAAATAGCGGGGATTATTTTTTCAAAACCAATTCCTTAATTAACACAGGGAATGCAGCGGGCAACTATGCGAGTATCTGGACAGATTATGACAACGATAGGGATTTAGATCTATACATTTCAAAATGTTATTCATATGCTGACAGCGCTAGTGATCCCAGAAGAATTAATGTACTTTATCAAAATGATGGTAATGGCATTTTTACTGAAACTGCAAAAACGGCAGGAATAGATGACAGTTCACAATCATGGTGTGCAGATTTTGGAGATATTGATAATGATGGAGATCTGGACATGTATTTGATCAATCACAAAGCTCCACATAAACTATTTGAAAATCTAGGGAGTGGTACATTTAAAGATTTTGACAATGATGGATTTGTAGATTTACTAATAGCTGGTAATAGAACCTTTCTTTATTATAATAATGGTGATAAGACATTTACTTTGGATAGTATTTTTTCATCAATAAAACCTATCGGGCCAACCTTTGCGGTAGGAGATATCAATAATGATGGATTTCTTGATATATATTTGGGTAAAGGCTTCGGTTCTTCAGAAAAATCTGACAAACTATATTTCAGTAATAGTAACTCAAACAATTATGTCGCATTCTTATTACAAGGTAGCCCCAGTAATTTCAATGCTATTGGAGCAAGGTTATTTCTTTACGGAAACTGGGGAGTACAAACCAGGGAAGTAAGGTCAGGAGAAAGTTACGGGGTGATGCATTCATTCAGGCAGAACTTTGGACTTGGCCAGGAGCAAAGTATTGATTCATTGGTTATCTGGTGGCCATCAGGTCTAAAGCAAACTATAAAAGACATTGAACCAAATAGCTTTCATAAGATAGTTGAAGGATATGATATTGTTAATCTTGAAAAAAATACTATCAATAAAAGACTGACAATTTACCCGAATCCTGCAGAAAGAGAAATCCACTTAATTATTCCATCTTCCAAACCGCCTCTTACAGTTACTATTCTTGATATAACAGGCAAAATTATTAATTCACAAAATATAGATCAAAGCAATAATATTAGCATTGATGTTAGAAGGTTAGCGGCCGGCACATATTTGATCAAGATTGAAGATCAGAAGAATTCTGAATACATCGGAAAATTTCAAATAAAGTAATTAGCTTTTTTCTATTATCATTTTTCTATGTTCATAATCAACTATAAGGAAGTAATACCAAATTACTCCTACAGAATATAATGCAGCTGTAATAAAGAATATGGTTGAATAATTCAATCCTTCTGCTCTAAAATATCTGAATATTTGCGAACTGAAAAACCAACTTCCTGACCATATTGACGCAATTAAAGAACTGGTCATTTCTTGATTTCGTTTTCCAACATAATTCATGGTAAGTTCAGAGGTCATTGGTCCTGCCATATTCATTAAAGGTTGACGTAGCATGTAACAGGCAATTGCAATATAAATTGCCCAATTGTAATTGCTATAAAACTCAGTTGTGGCAAGTAATATCAATGCTAATACCGCCATTGTTTGCCCCACAGTTATTGCCACTTTATATCCGAATCTCCTCTTTACATAAGGAACTCCTATAGCAGCAAAAGCTACTAGGCATGCTGTTATTGATCCTAAAAAAGAAAATTCATTAAAGTCCAATCCATGAATATTAAAGAAGAACAGATTAATAAAAGGTATTGTCAAACCCGCTCCTACCGCTATAATCAACACCGGAACCATAGATCTAACAATTAGCGACCAATCAAAATCCTTTAAATCATATCTACTGCTTTCACTTACTGGTACGGTTTCCTTTATTTTAACAAAGAATAAAACGATAATGGAACAAAAGCCTAAAACCGAAACCAATTGAAGGAGAAATTTCTCATCAAATAATACAGGATTTATCCAACTAAAACTAAAGATCATAAACCCTGTAATGATGGTGCTGATACTCCATGTAGCATAATTCAATGAGATGGCTTCAGATTGTGTTTCTATTTTTGCATTCCTCATAATGAAAGGTAACATCACTACTTGGACACATGTAAGCGAAATTCCCCAAAGCAAAACTGAGATATTTGTTATGAATGGAAGATGATTATCAATTCCGTATAGAGTTAACAAGCCCAAAGCAGGACCACAAATGGCAGATACATAAAAGAAAGGCATCAGCTTCCTACCTTTTATGAATAACCCAAGCGGAAATGCAATAAGCATAACACCAAGAAATCTATAAGATATTACACTCGCAATCTCAGGATCTGTATACCCAATTTTGGTCATGTAGATATTGAGCACCAACATAAAGGCCGCATTGATCAACTGCAGAAATAATTCCGCAATTATTAATGTCAAAATAGGTCTTTCGAGAGTCTTGTAACGTTTAAACAAGTTATAGATTAAATGATTCTGAAAATTGAGATGTGTATTTCAGAATAGTTTCTTTAGAAATGTCATTCTCATGAAATACTCTACCCAAACAATTATATCCTGAATATTTCAAGATAAAATCTTCACTCTCTTGATTGGTTTCACCATTAAATATGATTCCCTTTACTGGAATGCTTCTACTTTTCAATCCATCTATTGATAATAAAGTATGATTGATACTTCCTAAATAGTTTTGTGAAACTAATACAACTTCACAATTCAACTTTTGAATCAAATCAATCACTAGATGTTTGTCGTTTAATGGAACCATCAACCCTCCGCATCCCTCTATGATCAAATTATTAGAAGTTTCAGGAATAGATATTTGATCAATATTAATTTCAACATCATCAATTTTAGCAGCAGCATGAGGCGACATAGGCTCTGTCAGATTATATGTCTCTTCATGGAATACTGAGCTGTTATTTGATATCAACGCCCTTACTTTATCTGTATCAGAATTTTGAAGATCTCCTGCTTGAACAGGTTTCCAATAATCTGCATTTAATGCCTCAATGAGAATTGCAGCAATGAAAGTTTTACCAATTTCCGTTCCTATTCCTGTTACAAAATATACGCTCATTAATTCGTGTATTGGTGTATTCGTTGATTCGTGTATTAGTATTTATTATTGGTATCATTTGTATTCATTAGCATATTAGCATTATTCATTAGTTACTACCTTCCTAATTACCTCTGATAATTTTACTATTTCTTCTTCCGTGTTAAATTCATGAATACAAATTCTCAATCTTTCTTTTCCTTTTGGAACAGTTGGACTACGGATTGCTTTTACATTAAATCCTGCCTTTTGTATTTCATCAGCACAGTTACAAACTTTATCATTTCCAGGTATTAAAATGCATTGAATCGGACTTGAACTATCAATCAATTCAATATCACCAAGTAATTTAATTTTTACTTTAAATAAACTTACCAAACTACTGATTATTAAATTATTATGACTTGATACTGACAGCTTGTCATAAGCACATTTTATACTCAAATAACTATGAAAAGACATTGCTGTTGTATAAATGAATGACCTTGCATAGTTGATCAAATAATTTCTCAGATTTTCTGATCCCAATACGATTCCTCCATGACATCCCATAGCTTTTCCAAAAGTATGAACACGTACAAATACATCATTTTGCAAACCTAATTCAACCACCTTCCCTTCTCCTTTTTTACCAAAAATTCCTGTTGCATGAGCTTCATCTACGATCAAATTAGCATTATATTTTTTACACACTTCAACAACTTCAAGCAAAGGTGAGAAATCTCCATCCATCGAGTAAACTGATTCAATCGCAACAAATATATTTCCTGTAGCATTTTGTAATCTTTGTTCGAGATGCTCCATATCATTATGACGAAAACCAAATGATTTGGCCAGGCTCAATCTTATTCCATCACGAATAGAAGCATGACATAATGAATCATAAATAATTGTATCATTTCTTTGAGGAATAGAAGAAAACAATCCAACATTAGCATCATATCCTGAATTAAAGATCAATCCTGCTTCCGCATGATGATATAAAGCAATTTGCGCTTCAAGACTTTCAACAAATTCGGAGTTACCACTGATCAATCTAGAGCCTGTTGCACCAATATTGATATCTATATGCTTACGATATTCCTTTTGTATTCTATCTCTGAGTTCATTGGATTGCGCAAAGCCTAAGTAATCATTGGAGCAGAAATCTATAAGGTTTGTACTATTGCCTAATGTGCGCAATGCACCTGATCCAATTAAAGATTCTAATCGATTATGAATTTCAGTTTCCATAATTAACAAAAAAGACGCGAAATTCGCGCCTTAACCATTAAGCAACAACCTCATCCTTAAATGCTTCTCTCGGTTTTAATCCCAGCAGTTCAAACATTTCATGATCCTGCATTACATCAGGGTTTGGAGTAGTGAGCAATTTATCCCCTGCAAAAATTGAATTTGCTCCGGCTATAAAACATAGCGCCTGATCGGTCAAACTCATTTCTGTTCTTCCGGCCGATAAACGTACAACAGATTTAGGCATTATTATCCTTGCAGTTGCAATCATTCGCACCATATCCCATATAGGGACTTTATCTTGGTTTTCCATAGGTGTTCCTTCTACAGGAACTAGCGCGTTGATGGGAACAGATTCGGGATGTTTTTCCATACTGGATAATGTATGCAACATCGATATACGATCATCAACTGTTTCTCCTAAACCTACGATACCTCCACAACAAACTGTCATTCCTGCTTTTCTTACATTCTCAAGAGTATCTAATCGATCTTGATAAGTTCTTGTAGAAATTATTCTGTCATAATCTTCTTCAGAAGTATCTAAATTATGGTTATAAGCATAAACACCTGCATCCGCCAGCTTCTTTGCCTGCTCTTCTGTGAGCATGCCCAATGTGCAGCAAACTTCCATTCCCAGTCCATTCACCTGCCTGACCATTTCCAATACCTTGTCAAAATCTTTGTTATCCCTAACCTCTCTCCATGCCGCACCCATACAAAATCTTGATGAACCACTATTCTTAGCTTCTTTCGCACTTTCAACAACAGCTTCTAGATCCATCAATTTTTGAACTTCTAGATCTGTATTATATCTGGCAGCTTGTGGGCAATAAGAACAATCTTCTGAGCACCCACCTGTCTTTATTGAAAGCAAGGTACTGACCTGTACTTCAGATGGTTCATTATTCTCTCTATGAACAGTCGCAGCTCTATACACCAACTCTAACAGAGGAGTATGATATACCTCACTAATTTCCTGTTTCGTCCAATTATTTCTTATCACTGTCATTTCATTCTGTTTATGATTGTTTTTCAAAGGTCAAATGGAACTTACCATGATAGACGTTTCTTAAAATTAATTTGAGAGAATTTCTGCTATTCTATATAAGTTTGGATTTATATCATTGTGATGTTTTGTGGCCTGATTAAATGGTGTGTATATAATTTTATTATGTGAAGCCCCAACCATCATATTTGCTTTACCACTTATAAGGGCTTCAACTGCAGCTACACCCAACCTGCTTGCCAATACTCTGTCCATGCACGTTGGCTTACCACCTCTCTGTAAATAACCAAGTATTGATACTCTTACTTTGTATTGTTTAAATTTCTTCTGAATTCTACTTGCTACTTCGTATGCACCTCCGGTTTTATCACCTTCTGATACTACGATAATACTCGATGACTTTTTTCGCTTCCATCCTTTTTCCAAAATACCGATCACACGGTCAATATCTGTTTTAGTCTCTGGTACCAACACTGCTTCTGCACCAGCTGCTATTCCTGTTCTAAGAGCAATCAATCCTACATCTCTGCCCATCACTTCTATAATAAATAACCTGTCATGAGAAGCAGCTGTATCTCTCAATTTATCGATAGCATCCAAGGCAGTATTTATTGCGGTATCATATCCAACTGTAAACTGAGTACCGAATAGGTCATTATCAATTGTTCCTGGTAAGCCAATTATAGGAATTCTGCATTCTTTATAAAACACATCAGCCCCTCTAAAAGTTCCATCTCCACCAATTGCAACAACTCCATTTATACCTTTCATTTTTAGGTTAAGTGCAGCTTTTTTTCTACCGGCATTTGTTCTAAATGCTTCACTTCTGGAGCACCTCAAGATCGTACCTCCTCTTTGTAGAATATTGGATACTGAAGCAGAATCCATTGATTTTATTTCACCGTCTATCATTCCATCATATCCATGATATATTCCCATCACCTCAAGCCCATGGTAAATCCCTGTTCTTACAACCGCCCTTATAGCTGCATTCATGCCAGGTGCATCTCCACCTGAGGTAAAAACACCAATTTTTGTTATTTTGTTAGCCATATTACTGCAAGCAAAATTAATTAAATAAACAGATTAAACTATGACTTCTATAACCAATAAAGGATTAGCCAGATTTTATAGAATTAGAACAGAGCAACTCCAATAAAAAAGAGACTGCCTCTTTTGAGACAGCCTCTTCTTTATTGCTTAAGTTGATTGATTATTCAGGTACAACTTCAAAGTTTAATTCTGCTTTAACTTCTTTGTGAAACTCTATCTTAGCTTTGTATTTACCAAGTGTCTTAATTCCACTTTCAATGCTAACCAACCTCTTATCTACTTCTATACTGTTCTTTTTTAATTCTTCAACTATTTGTGCGGTTGTGATGGATCCAAATATCTTTTCAGTCTTACCTACTTTCGCGTGAATTTTAAGATCTAAAGAGTTAACCTTTTCCGCTTTTTTCTCAGCTTCACCTTTAATTTTAGCTACTTTTTGAGTTGTTTGTCTATATATTTCTTCAACCTCTTTTATAGATGACTTATCTGCAACTTTAGCCAAATCTCTAGGGATCAAATAATTTCTTCCGTATCCGTTCTTCACTTTAAGGATATCGTTTTTATATCCTAAACCCGGTATATCTTGCTTCAAAATAATTTCCATGATCTTACTTAATTATGCTTTGAACCCGTCTGTTACGAAAGGTAAAATGGCAAGAATTCTTGCTCTTTTTACAGCAGTAGAAATTTTTCTTTGGAATTTTAAAGATGTTCCTGTAAGTCTTCTTGGAAGGATCTTTCCTTGATCATTAACAAATTTCTTTAAGAATTCAGGATCTTTGTAGTCAATATGTGTTATCCCACTTTTTTGAAATCTACAATACTTCTTTCTCGAATTCTGTATTACAGGATTACTTAGATATTTAATATTTCCTTGGGTCTGTGCCATTGTTACAAATATTTACTTTCTACTTTGCTTCTTCTAAAACTGGTTCATCTTTCTTTGTTGCTTTTGCACCTCCACGCTGCTTTACATTGAAAGCAATTGCGTTCTTATCAAGAGACACAGTTAAATGCCTAAATATATTCTCGTCTCTTCCGAATTCTACTTCCAGGTTTTTTACAACTTCGTTACCAGCTTTATATTCAATCAAATAATAATAACCGTTGCCCTTACCTTTGATCTCGTAAGCTAATTGTCTTAATCCCCAGTCTTCTTCGTGAATAATCTCAGCTTTTTCCTTTTTAAGCAATCCCTTAAACTTAGCTATCAATTTCTTTGTCTCATCTCCTGACAAAACCGGATTAATAATAAATATAGTTTCGTACTGTGTCATTATAAATTTTATAAATTTTCTATATAAAAATTACTTTTCAGTTCAATTGGGGTGCAAATTTAGCAACTTTTGGCTAATAATAAAAATAATTTCTACGAATTTATATAGGGCATACTACTTGAGTATCGTAAACTTAAACTCCAAGGGATCAAGATGTTCTATAAGAGATCCTATAAAGTCTTTTTCATACCTCATATAATAAGTGATGAAATTATCATGTCTTTCCTGTAAATGGCCATCAGGAAACAGTTTTTCTTTAATTTTATTGATCTTATTTTGCTCGGTCTCAAATTTTGCTTTTTCTGCTTTTCTTAATCTACCTTCAATATTATTAAAAGCATTTACCTGCTTCTTATTCTCAGCCATGATCATCCCTACTAGGCTTTTGTCCACATATTCAGTCTTTTTGACGACCTTAACAAAGATCTCATTCATAGCATTCATTTCCTCTTTCAAAGTAATTTCCTCATTACTATTGGCCTCGACATACTCTTTTATCAATGTATTTTCATCCTTGAACAGTTGCGTTTCAATTAATTGCAACTTTTCCATGTTTTTCTGAGTCGCTTCATCCAATACCATTACAGAATTTCTAAGAAAAATGATGGGGAAAGCAATGTTATGATGCTCAAACATCTTCTTATACTCGAACCAATATGCTACTTCTGCCCCTCCTCCGATGTATGCCAGGTTTGGTAATATTTTTTCCTGATACAACGGACGGGTAACTACATTGGGTCCAAACTTTTCAGAATTCTTTTCCAACTCATTTTCTAATTCCTCTTTGGTAAAAGAAATTTCATTATCCAATACCTGGTATTTCCCGCTTTCTTCAACTATTCTTGCTCTTAAATCATCTTCTAAATAAAAGACATTAATTTCCCTTGGTTTTACCTGATCATGATATCCAGCACTTTTTAGTTCATCAATAGTTTCATTGACAAGCTTATAATTGGTTTGTTCAATAATATCACTCTTAATAATGTCAGTGAATTCATTCTTTAATTCTTTACAATCTGGATCTAGTATTACTAAACCATATTCTCCAAATAGTTCATTAACAAGATATTGTGTTGCTTTTGCAAGATTATCATGTTTGAGATATGAATCTTTAAATAAGCCAATCAGATATTTAGCATTTTCATGATCGCCAAGAACTTCTTCAAGTTCAACGATAATGCTTTCTAAAGATGTAGTTTCAATGCGACCTATCGGACCAGCTACCTCTTTTACCCATTCTATTTTCTTTCCAAAAACATGGGCATGGTTTATCTCGGCAAAATCATGGTCTTCAGTGACCATCCAATAAATAGGAACAAAATCATGATCAGGATAGTGTTGATTTAATGTTTTTGCAAGATTAATTATATCTACCACCTTATATAGGAAATACAAGGGGCCTGTAAACAAGCAAAGTTGATGGCCAGTAGTTACGGTATAAGTATTTTTATCAAGTAAACTCTTGATATTATTCTTTACTAGCTCAGATGCATCAATATCAAGATATTGCTGCTCTAAAACTTTTACTAATAATTCTCTATTTGTTTTCTCTTTGGATTTAAGATCTATTGCAGTTTTAAAAGAATCAATACTTGGGAACAAGTTGTAGAAAGGCTTTAATTTTTCATCACCACTCAGATAATCCAAAACTAATTTAGAAAAGCTATTGGTGTCGGAATAAGATATAGTTGATCTAGTTGATCTATTTAACATTTCTCAGAATTAAACGGCCGTTTGTAAAGCCTGATTTAATAGACTTTACATTATGTTATAGCACGTTTTTTTATTTCATTATCGAGCCAAGTCATAAATTTCTGACGTTGTGTCTTTTCTATTTCTTTTAATTTTATATCTATCCAGTACTCTGGATCCTCATATATCCTAATAGTATTTTCATCCAACTGCTCATATTTAGTCATTTTGCTCAATTCGATTTTCTCATTCCGGAATATATTAAAGTACTTCTTTAGCAGCCCTTTATCGATTTTTAAATAAGGCGTAACATATACGTAGACCACTGAAGTTAATATGAAAATTCCGAATAGAAAGGATGTCATCTCGTTAAACACTCCTTTAAAGCTTGTGGCAAAAATTGATCTTCCAAGAAAGTACAAACCTGAGGCGATTCCAACGAAATGGTAAAAGTTTATTTGTCTCTTAAACTTCATAATTTTAATGTGTTACAACGTTTTGAATAAACACCTGTTTAAATGGAGTTTTGTTTTCTGTTGAGCAACATAATTATCGTTTTACTCTTCTCAATTTAAACATATAATCTTTTTCTTTATCACTATACTCAAAAGTATTAAGTTTCATAATAAGGCTATCATTATCTAACATTAATAGCTCTCCGACAAATATTTCATCAACAGATATTGTATAAGTACTTGAATCATGAATAATTTCTGCCTTTTCATCAACATTAAATTCTTTAAAATTTAAGAAACCATTATACCAACTATAATTATATGTTTTATCGATTGTATCATTTATCCCACTAATCTTTGCTTTATCAGCTAAAAATTCAATTGTAGTATATTCTAATGTTATTAGTGAATCAAAAGTAATAGTAACTGAATCACCAAACATATATGAAGAAGAAACGACTTTTTGATTATATGAACATGACCCTTTCCATTTATCTATTATAAGACTAGAATGATCCTTTGGATTTGTATTACAACCTATTATTGCTATTAGTAATATGCAAGCTATTATAATCCTATTTTTCACTTTCTTCTATTATATGTTGCCCACATTCGAATATAGGAATATGGATAATGTGCTAAGCCTGTGGCTCAAATCCTAGTACTTCCAGAAATGAACTACCAAGGTTCTCTATGATATCACTTGCAATCATTGCTTCCTGGCTATTTTTACATGCCGCGTAATCACCTGCCAGTCCGTGCAGATAAACACCTGATATGCAGGATTCTTTTTGAGTATATCCTTTAGCTAATAGACCCAAAATTATTCCAGTTAATGTATCTCCACTTCCAGCAGTTGCCATTCCAGGATTTCCTGTAGAGTTAAAGTAACACTGCCCATCCGGACAATAAATTGCAGTATGTGCTCCTTTTAATATCAAGTAATGATCGTTTTCTTTAACAAATATTTTTGCCAACTCATGGCGTTCATAATCATTTTCAAATTTTCCGGCAATACGTTCAAATTCCTTTGGATGAGGAGTTAGTATACATCCTAGTGGAAGTTCACTTATCCATTGCTTATTTTTACCCAAAATATTAATTCCATCTGCATCAATAACCAATGGTTGATCAATGTTTTGACTAAACAGATGAAATCCTTCCTGGGTTTTTACATCCATGCTTAAACCCGGGCCAATTCCTATTGCATCATACTCTTGTGTCAAAGTGATATTTGAAAAATAGTTTTCATTTATATCAACACTAGCCATAGCCTCTGGTACAGTTGATTGGAGAATATCATAGCCACATTCAGGCACATGCACCGTTAGTAACCCTGTGCCGCTTTTAAGACAAGCTCTTGATGCCAGAACAGCAGCTCCCATTTTCCCTTTACTTCCGCTAATAAGTAAAGCATGGCCAAAATTGCCTTTATGTTCGGTTTTTTGTCTTGGTTTAAGTTGTTGTTGAACATAATGTTTATCTACGTAATAATAACTTGTTTTTTGATCAACAATAAACTCAGCATTTAATCCAATTGGTAAGATATACCAATGACCAACAAATTGAAAATTTTCAGGCAGTAGAAAGGAAAACTTCGGTAACTGGAATGACAAAGTATGATTGGCCCGTATTTTTGTATCATGATCATTGCGTTTATCACAGAATAACCCTGATGGAATATCAATAGCAACAATATTTTCTACGAATTGATTGATATGATCAATTATTTTTGCAGCAATTCCTTCTATTGGTTTGGATAACCCTGAACCAAACAGTGCATCAATTATGCAATCTTCATTTGATATTTCGGGTAGCTCCTGCCCTTCTGAAAATTCATTTACCTGAAGATCTTTGAATCGGTCAAGTCTTTTAAGGTTAATATCAAAATCCTCAGAAGACTTATCACTGTTCCTTACTATGATCACTTTTACAGAATAGCCTGCATCTAATAACAATCTTGCAATGGCCAAGCCATCTCCTCCGTTATTTCCAGGTCCACAATAAATTTGAAAATAGACTTTAGTATCGAATTTTGACCTCAACCAATCAAAACAAGCCGTTGCAGCTCGCTCCATTAAATCAATAGACTTAATTGGCTCATTATCAATAGTAAATTTATCTGTAGCTCTAATTTGAGATACATTCAAAATCTTCATTTAGGCAATATTGAAGTACAAATTATGTTTTAAAGATACCAAATCTTGTTAATAAGTAGATTTTCAAGATTGTCAAATTGCACATATATTTGAATCGTATAATCTCATTATGAGTTCATTTGAAATAATTGGAGGGAAACCGCTTAACGGTAATATCGAGCCTCAAGGTGCTAAAAATGAAGCATTACAGGTTATTTCAGCTGTATTACTTACCGACCAGAAAATTACAATAAGTAACATCCCAGATATTCGGGATGTGAATAAGCTTATAGATATCCTAAAACTTCTAAGTGTTAAGGTTGAACAAATATCCAAGGACACATATTCGTTTCAAGCCGACAATGTTGATATTGATTTTATGAATACGGATGAGTTCAAAAATGAGGCACAAGGATTAAGGGGTTCTATTATGATCATTGGTCCAATGTTGTCAAGGTTTGGGAAAGGTTATATGCCTAAACCCGGAGGTGATAAGATTGGGAGGAGGAGACTTGACACGCACTTTATTGGATTTGAAAAACTAGGAGCTAAATACGATTACGACCCCAATACTCTAAATTATGAAGTCATTGCAGAAAAACTTCATGGTTGTTATATGCATTTGGATGAACCGTCAGTAACAGGAACAGCTAATATAGTAATGGCATCATGCCTTGCTAAAGGAACAACTACCATTTTTAATGCCGCATGCGAACCTTATTTGCAACAACTTTGCAACATGCTTAATAGTATGGGTGCAAAAATAGAGGGTGTTGGTTCTAATAGACTAGTTATTGATGGAGTTGAAAACTTAGGAGGATGTGAGCATAAATTACTTCCTGATATGATTGAAGTTGGTAGCTTTATTGGGTTAGCAGCTATTACAAAGTCTGATATAACAATTACCAATGCAGGTGTAGAACATTTGGGTCTTATTCCTAGTGTTTTTGCAAGATTAGGCATTAAGCTCAACATTAACAATGATGATATTCATATTCCTGCTCAGGATAATTATGAAATAGATACTTATATTGATGGTTCTATACTTACTATTTACGATGGCCCTTGGCCTGGATTTACTCCGGATTTATTAAGTATAATTTTAGTTGTGGCGACACAAGCAAAAGGAAGTGTTCTGATACATCAAAAAATGTTTGAAAGCAGGTTGTTCTTTGTTGACAAGTTGATTGACATGGGAGCCCAAATCATACTATGCGATCCTCACAGGGCAACGATCATAGGAATGAATCACGAACATCCTTTACGAGGAATTGCAATGACTTCTCCTGATATCAGGGCTGGTGTTGCACTACTTATAGCAGCCTTATCGGCAGAAGGCCAAAGCACAATTCATAATATTGAACAAATTGACAGAGGTTATCAGGATATTGATGGGAGATTGCGAAACTTAGGTGCGGAAATAACCAGAATTGATTAACCGGTAATTTTCTTAATACTGCTTGCTCCGGAAACATCTTCAGTAACTTTAGCATTCCCTTTAAATTCCAAAGTACTTGCACCACTTGCGATCACATCTAATATCTTAACAGCATTCACTTTTGCAGAACTTGCACCAGACAGATCGGCTTTGATATTATCTGCAGAAAACTTGAATGAATCTAGCTCAGAAGCTCCCGATATTTCTAAATGAAAATTCAATGCATCGCCTGTTAATTTACATTTGCTTGCTCCGCTCACTTCCAATTTTAACTCTTCTGAATTAATCTCAATATCTGATTCTGAAGCCCCTGAGATTTCAATCTTCAATTCTTCTTCTTCAAATCCTTTAATTGAAGATAAGCTTGCCCCGCTAAATGTTGCTTTACTGAGATGAGGCATAACAATATTGACTTTAATTCTTTTTGAATGGTTACCCCAGCTAAAAAACTCCCATTCGTAATCAATGTACAGCTCATCCCCATCAACTCCCACATCAATATTATCCATATACTTCTCCTCACTTATGACCTCAACTTTATATTCAGGTCCTTTAGTTACCGATATTTCAAAAGTATGCCCAATTCTTACTTCATCAAAGTCTTTAAATTCATAAGTCTTCGTTATCTCAACACCAAAGCTAGCTAAGAATAAAAACAGAAATAGAAATAATACAGGAATTCGTTTCATAATACTCCTTATTTAATTATCAATTTCCCTGATTTAATACAGTTTGTATTATCAAATATTTTAAACACAAATACCCCCGGTTTAAGATCTCTTATTCGTAATAAATGTGTACCTGAAGTTTCATTTCCAATAAATTCAGAAAAAACTTCCTCTCCTAATAAATTGTAAAGATTTAAAGTTTTATCTCCAACAGGTAGATTATCAAATTGTATGGTTGTACTAGCTGTGAAAGGGTTTGGATAAACCGTAAGCTTGGAAATATCAATAATTTCGTCTTTTTCTGTGGAAGTATACCAGACTCCGGCCGTATCATCAGTATACATTACCAACATGATCATCATTTCATCTTCTGATGTATCTCCAAAACCAACTGATTTAGATCCAGTATTATTAAAAGTTGCTTCATGAACGAAGCCTTCATTCCACTTTGATTGCAAAAATGGTTCAAAAAATCTTGTTGGAGGATGCTGATAATCGTAACCAATGAATGTCCCTCCAGGAATGCCATCAATTCTGGAAGCATCAAAAACTTCTTCTCCCTTTACTCCAGCTGCACTTCTTTCATAAATATGATAATCTTGTCCCCATTGATGTGTATGAGAAGATAATTGCCAAATATATAGATAGCTGCTGGAGCCGAGATAATAATCTGCAGAAAAATCATAGTCCGTACCGTCATTGGGAATCCATATATTTGTATTCACTCCTAAGTCGGTTTTCATAATTTGACTAGCTAAACCTATCTTTTGCGTATAAACATTCACGTAAGTTTCACAAGCAAGTACTTTTGTGGAAGAGTAATTGATGAAATGGGAATTAAGATCAAGCACCGTGGATTGTGGCCATGAGAAAGCCGTACCCCTTGGTAAAATTACTGAATCAGATTTCTGGAGAGCTACAACAAACTCTGTATAATAATGTGCATTATCTAATCTCAAACCATCACCTTTTTGGTTTTCATAACCATCTGCGTATTTAAATATGATGAAATGGTGGCTGTATTGCGTACCCATTTCAACATCTAGTCTGTTTACCTCAATATCAGAATCTAAATCCAAATCATATCTTGAAAAATATTCTATCTCATCTGATTTATCAAGAAAAAATGGACCCACATGAATTTGAAAACCCTCAGAAGAATCCGGTTTTGGTGGAATTTCCGTAATAGGTTGTATTCCATTACCGTTATAGAAATCATAAATTAAATTAGTATCAATTACTGACCCAGATTCAGTAGCGCCATGTAAAATCCATTGCCTTATCAACTCTATCTCTTCATCTCTTAAGGTTCCGCCCTGCGGCATATTAGTACCTTCGGATGCATCTAATTGAACATCTCCTGCTAACCCATTATTACATTTTCTAAATAAAAAACTTCTATATGGGTCGCCGGGATAAACTAACTTATATCCTTTTGAAACCGCAAATGAATTAGTGGGATTTTGGTTTACAAGATTGCCATAAACCTCAGAGCTACTACTCCCCTGAAGATCTAAACTACCAGCAGGTATTGCATTATCATGACATGAACTAAA
>JAESSM010000033.1 GCA_016764115.1 Bacteroidia bacterium
CCGTATAACAAACATTCCGGATGTTTCTTCATTAACTCTTCAACAGCAAACAAAGCACAATCAACCATAACTGTAGGTTCTTTACCTGCCGGTTCTCTCTCCCCTTTTTCTTCTGTGATTGGAGTAGGTGCAAAAATGAAATCTGATAGCTCTTCAGGATTTGGATCCTCCGCATTTAAAGCTTTTTCGTATTCCACATCAACAAGTTTCCTGGCCTCTTTTTGTATTGTATCAAGCTCCTCATTGCTAAAATCCATTCCCAATAACTGGTCTTTGAGCAATGGCCAGGGATCGCGTTTTTTATGTTCTTCCAAATCATCCCTGTACCATTCCATCCTAACACCCGATGTATGATGCCCTAGCAATGGAACTTTAGCGTGTACCAGGAATGGCCTTCTCTCTTTTCTAATAATGGATAGAACTTCTTTTATTGTTTCATAAGATTTAAAAAAATCATTCCCCTCAATTGTTCGAGTTTCTAATCCTTTAAAACCTTTAGCAAATTCTGTTGCATCCTGAGCACGGGTTTCATCAGCACTTGCTGAAATATCCCATTCATTATCTTGTATTAAATATAATATAGGGAACTTTTTAAGTACAGCCATTTGAAATGCTTCTGACACTTCTCCTTCTGTTATAGAAGCATCCCCCAGAGAGCAAACAACCACGGGTTTGTCTTTCTCGTAATCTTTGCCCAAACCATGCTTTTCATTATACTGAATTCCCATCGCAACACCAGTCGTAGGTATCGCTTGCATGCCGGTTGCTGAAGACTGATGTGGAATTTTGGGCATATCATCCCTATCTAAACTTGGATGACAATAGTACGTTCGGCCTCCAGAAAAAGGATCATCCCGTTTGGCCATTAATTGAAGCATCAACTCGTAAGGAGTCATTCCAATTGCTAAAAGAATGGAGTCATCCCGATAATATGCAGACAGCCAATCTTGCGGAAGTAATTGTAAGCCCAAAGCCAACTGAATGGCTTCATGTCCTCTTGAAGTTGCGTGAACGTATTTAGAAGTTACACTTGCGTTTTCCTCATACTTTTCAGCCAACGATTTGGCAGTACACATTAATTTCCACGCTTCTAATAATGTTTCTTTGGTTAAGGATGACTTCTCCTTCTTAACTTTTTTTGATGCAGTTTTTCCGGTAGGCATGGCTTCTCATTCTTTTCAGTCATCCAAGATATAAAAAAATAAGGAAACTGAGATAATGGCCAGCTCTTTTCAATATTAGGTTTTACTAAATTATAAAAGTCCTTTTATTGAATGTATTTTCTTTATTATCATATATAATATAGCATATTATTTACGAATATTAAAAGTCCGTAAAAATCACAAATTGGTTAGCTTTATATTTAGCCTCTCCATAAGTTTGTATCAATAATTTTTTGTTAACCCTGCTTGCCCTGACTGCCATCAGGTAGAATGGGCAAGCCTAATTTATTGATCATGGAAGATTTTATTTTGTTACTCGCAATTCTGATTTTTGGTTTACCAATCTTGTTATTCTTTTTAACAAGAAGCCACATTTCAGCAAAGTCCGACAGGCTGGAGCGGAAGATCACCAAACTGTCAGATGACGTTAAAGTTTCCAAAACCGGAACTAAAGTTTGGGATAAACCAGATATAAGATCGGAAGTTAAACATCTTGACATTCCAAGTCCTAAATCGAGAGAAGAGGCTTTCAAACGAGAACCGGAAAAACAAAGCAGTCCAACCAAACCCAAGGGCCTTGGACAGAAGCCTGTTGACAAAACAGAAGCACAAGATGATCCTTCCAAGACTCAACCTTCATCCGAGAAAAAGGAAGAAGCCAAAGACCATGAGAAATACATGCCTGGCTATAAGCAGGAAAAGGAGAAAAAGAAACCTGAAAAGGTTCATGCTGCAAATCCTGTTTATCCTCAACCAATAAAAGAAACAACTCAAAAAACGGAAAACAAAAAATCTAAAAAGTCATTTTCCGAAAAGTATCCGGATATGGAAAAATACATTGGGGAGAACCTGATCAATAAGGTCGGGATTGCAATTCTCGTGTTGGGGATTGGGTTCTTTGTAAAGTACGCCATCGATAATAATTGGATCAATGAAATAGAAAGAGTAATGGTTGGGATACTTTCGGGTGGATTACTTTTAGGTTTTGCCCATTATATAAGAAAGTCCTTTAAGTCATTTAGTTCTGTACTGGTAGGTGGTGGCTTATCCATTTTTTATTTTACCATAGCTATTGCATTTCACGAATATGGCCTACTAAGTCAAACTGCAGCATTTGTGGTTATGACCGCGATAACAGGCTTTTCCATACTGCTCTCAATAGCATACGACCGGAAAGAACTTGCTGTTTTGGCTATTATTGGTGGATTTAGTTCTCCTTTTATGGTAAGCGGAATGGAAGGCAATTACATTGCATTACTGACCTACATTACGATCCTAAACATTGGGACGCTTGTACTCGCCTATTTCAAAAAGTGGAACATACTGAATATTCTATCTTATCTCGCCACTATCTTTATTTATGGAAGTTGGGTTTACGCAAAGGTCTTTGATGTCCCAGATGCTCCGTACATAGGTGCATTAGTTTTCGGTACTATTTATTACATCACTTTTTTCATAATGAACATCATTAATAATGTGAAAGAAGATCGAAAATTCAATGCTGGTGAAATATCCATTCTGATCAGTAATACATTCTTATATTTTACCGCTGGGTTAACAATTTTGAGTCAGGTTCATAATGGTGATTACCAGGGATTATTCACCGCATTGGTTGGTACCTTTAATTTCATATTTGCCTTTACCTTATATAAAAATAATCGTGCTGATAAAAATCTAGTTTTCCTTTTGATCGGGTTAACCTTAACGTTTTTTAGCCTTGCTGCACCGATTCAATTAGAAGGAAATCGAATTACTTTATTCTGGGCATTGGAAGCAGTATTGTTATTGTGGCTGTCTCAGAAGTCACGCATACAGCTCATTAAACAAGGTGCAGTAGTTGTGATGTTTTTGATGCTCATCAGTTTTGTAATGGATTGGGTGAACATATATGGTGGCAATAACTCAAATGAAGTATTGTCCATTATATTCAACCAAGGTTTTATTACAAGTATGGTTTCGATTTTTTCAATTGTTGCAACGATTTTCTTATTGAAAAAGGAAACCAATGAGTCACTGTTTTGGGAATTGGATTTATCCGCGTATAAAAGTCTGTTAAAGGGCATTTTGGTTGGCTTTTTCTATCTGTCAATGTTATTAGAACTACAATACCAGTTATCGCAATACATTGATTTTACATCAACAAGAACAATGATACTAGGTGGCTACAACTTGTTTTATTTAGCTGCAATGATCCTTCTTACCAACAAAAAGCTTTACAGCGGAGGATTTAACTGGTCTATCTGTTTAGGTATTATTGGTATACTCTCTTACATATTATACTATCATAATGAAATAATCTATGTTCGTAATGAATATTTAGTTGGATCAGCGGTTGGTCTAACTAGTTACTTGTTTCATTACGTTGTTGTGGCAGCTGTGTTAACCATTTTAGCCTTGGGTTCAAAAAACATAAGGCAAAACTATGGCTTAAGATCAGACATCGGTCAAGTCTTCTTATGGTTTACCGGCATAGTACTCGTGTTTGTTGTAAGCCTTGAGCTAGACCATTTGGTTTTACTTAATAATTACTTACCTGGAGCATCTATATCACATATCATTTCTCAGAACCACAAAATAGGATACCCAATATTATGGGGACTATGCTCATTTGGATTTATGTTTTTGGGTATGAAGAAAAACATAAAAGATCTAAGGATCATATCACTGACTTTGTTCTTCCTCACATTATGTAAACTATTTCTGTATGATATCATAGATATTTCTGAAGGTGGGAAGATTGTTGCATTCATCTCACTTGGAGTACTATTATTGATCGTTTCTTTCATGTATCAGAAATTAAAGAACCTGATACTGGAAGATAACAGGGATATTAATTAGTGTAATCAAATTAGTAGTAATGTGTTGTTTCATAAAAATAGTACACTGA
>JAESSM010000034.1 GCA_016764115.1 Bacteroidia bacterium
AATATAACAATCGGGCAAAATGTGAAAATTCATGAAGTTGATGGCAGGGAAGTAGGTGATTTTGATTTAACTTTTTCTTAATAAACTTTTACGGCAATAATGGATATTCAAAAGAAATTAGAAATATCATTACAAAAGATCAATCTTCTGGAAAAGATGATCGAAGATAAGACCCGGGATCTTTACTATGCAAATAAACACCTATTAGATAGTAATTCATATCTTGATAACATTATAGATTCAATGGTTGATATGCTATTGACATTAAATCCTGATGGCAACATCCGCACAGCCAATCGATCATTACTTGATACTTTGGGGTATAAAGAAAAAGAACTCTTAGGAAACCCCATCAGCATTATCCTCGCAGAACAAGAAGAAGTTACATTTGAAGGATCTGGAATTGAGAAATTACTTAAAATAGGCTTTGTAAAGGATATTGAAAAAACCTACTTGACAAAAGACGGTGAGAAAATACCCGTTTTATTTTCAGGCTCGGTAATGCGTAAAGACGGTAAAATTGATGGTATTGTTTGTGTTGCGCATGATATTACAATTCGTAAAGAAATAGAGGAAGAAAGACTCAAGAGTAAAGCATCAGAAGCTGCGAAAAAGGAAGCAGTGAAACAGACAAAATATAAAGACGAATTCATTGCTAATATGAGCCATGAGATCCGTACTCCTATGAATGGTATTTTAGGCATGAGTTATCTGCTTTCAAAAACTGATCTTGACGAGGAACAAAAGGAAAACTTAAATGCCCTCACAACATCTGCAGAAAATCTACTTGTGATCATTAATGATGTTCTTGATATTTCAAAGATCCAGGCAGGTATGATGACATTCGAACAAGCAAATTTTAGCATTAACGAAATTTTAAAGAATGTTAATTATACCCTTAATTATAAAGCCAGAGAAAGATCCAATCACTTAACCTACAATATAGTTGAAGAAGTACCTGAAATTTTGATTGGGGATCCGGTGAGGTTAAATCAGATCTTATTGAATTTGATTGGTAACGGACTAAAGTTCACTGAAAATGGTAAGGTTGATGTTACAGTAAAAGCAGGCGAAAAGAAAGGTGATATCCAAACATTGGAATTTTCTATAGCAGATAATGGAATAGGCATCCCAAAAAATAAAATAAGCAAGATATTTGATAGCTTTTCACAGGCCGAACAAAGTACTACACGAAAATTTGGTGGATCGGGTCTGGGGCTGACTATTACAAATAAACTCGTTCAGTTACAAGGTGGGAAAATCTGGGTTAAAAGTAAGATTAATAAAGGTTCAACCTTTTCATTTACAATCCCATATAAAATTGGAACTACTGATGTGTTTATTAAAGAGAAAATGAAGGAACCAAATGATCCCTCAGTGAATCTGGAATCCATAAAGATCTTGCTAGTAGAAGACAATCCAATTAATCAATTAATGGCGAAAAAGGTACTATCCGGTTGGAACTGCACTACTGATACAGCCGAGAATGGCAAAATCGCAATTGAAAAATTAAACGCTAGTGATTATGACGTTATTTTAATGGATCTTCAAATGCCCAAAATGGATGGATATGAAGCTACAAAACATATAAGGAATAAAATGAAACCACCCAAAAATAAGGTTCCCATCATTGCAATGACAGCCAATGCAGGTTCTGGTGAAGCTGATAGATGTTTATCTCTTGGAATGAATGATTATATATCTAAACCTTTTGTTCCTCATGAATTAAATAGTAAAATTGTGAAGTTAGTAAAAGATAAATTAGTGTAATATCAGCTAGCATGGAACAAAAAATAAAAATTACACCCAAATAAACTAAATTATCTTAAACAATAACATAAAACTTAATCTCAAAGACAAACCCAAAAGCATCAAATAATATCTAACAAAAAAATCAAATTATTATGGAAACACAAGCGCAAGACACCCTAAAAAACCCTCTAATTGAGGATTTAACAGAATATCTGAAAAACGCATCCGAAAGCTTACATATCGTTGATTCTGGCGGCATGATCGTATGGGCAAATAATACGGAACTTGACTTCCTGGGTTATTCAGAAGAAGATTATATTGGTCATTCCATTACAGAATTTCATAGAGACACGGATGTTATTAATGATATTCTGACCAGACTTCTTGCAGGAGAAACGCTGGTAAATTATTCGGCTTACCTCATAGCTAAAAATGGGTCTATCAAGAGAGTTCTTATTAACTCAAATGGATTTTGGAAAGATGGCAAATTTATTCATACACGATGTTTTTCCAGAGATATTACTGAATTACCTATGCCAGAGGGTACCGGTTATTTAACATAGTGTTTATTTGATAAATTCAAATAATCCTGAAGTCAACAACTTCTTATATTATGAAAGAAAAAAGGCAGTCTAAGAAAAATTCCGTGCCTGAATCAGAGGTGGTTAAGTTACGAGAACAATTATTAGCCGCTGAGAAAAAGTATGATATATTAAACCAGAAGTTTATAACTTTTAAAAATGTTGCTGCCGATCTGGAAGACCAACGGAAATTAATAATTGATAAAGCTAAACACGTAGATTATAAATCGAAAACATATAAAAATGTAATTGATGACTTAGAAGACCAGAGAAAATTATTGATATCAAAAACTAATGAACTAAGTAATTTAGAAATTGAATTAGAAAAAAGGAATGTTACGCTTGCTAAAAGGGAGGAAAGATTTAAGAAATTAGTAGAAGAATCACCTCTGGCTATGATAGGTATTAGTAAAGATGGTGATATGATTCTGGTTAACAAAAAATTGGAGAATCTATGTGGATACTCAAGAAAAGAATTAATTGATGACCATATTCACAAAATAATCCCTAAACCCAATTGGGGTAATTATCCTGAATTTAGAATAGGTTTTTTTATAGAACACGAAACCATAAAAATCGGTTTAACTTCAGACATTTATGTAAATCATAAAGATGGTAGCAAACGCAATATAGAAATTGACCTTGCGCCTATAATCACTTCTGATAAGAGTTTTGTATTAGCAACTATAATTGATATTACTGAAAGAAAAGAAATAGAGGAAGAAAAGATCAAAAGAAAAGTAGCAGAAGCTGCGAAAAAGGAAGCAGTGAAACAGACAAAATATAAAGACGAATTCCTTGCTAATATGAGCCATGAGATCCGTACACCTATGAATGGTATTTTAGG
>JAESSM010000181.1 GCA_016764115.1 Bacteroidia bacterium
AATGCAAACTTGTTCAACAAAAAAGTTAAAGGGTCAGAAATATACAAATCAGAAAATGGAGGCAAGAATTGGGTGAAGATCAATGATGAAGTGTTAAAAGGAGTATTTTTTACTTACGGATATTATTTTTCTATGATCAGGATAGACCCTAATAATCCAGATGTGATCTATTTTGCAGGCGTTCCACTCATTAAGTCCATTGACGGTGGAAAATCATTCACAAGGCTAGATACATCGAGAGTTCATGTAGACCATCATGCTCTATGGATCAATCCTAATGATTCTGACCACCTAATTTTAGGAAATGATGGTGGTCTTTACATTAGTTATGATGGTGGATTAAAATGGATCCATATGAATAATATGCCTGTTGGTCAATTTTATACGGTATCAGTTGACATGGAAAAACCATATAACGTTTATGGTGGACTACAAGACAATGGAGTTTATAGAGGTTCATCTAAATCAAAACTGCATAGATCATCATTCTGGAAAAGGATAATTTATGGGGATGGTATGTATGTCGCTGTAGACCCAAGAAATAGCGATATAGTATTTACAGGTTACCAATTTGGAAATTATTACAAATGCACAGTTTCTAAAAATAAATTCGATAAAGTAACACCAAAGCATAAAATCGGAGATCCACCGCTGAGATTTAATTGGAGAACTCCTTTAGTCATGAGTACCCATAATTCGGATGTACTATACTGTGGCGCAAATATACTTTACAGATCCATGGATCAAGGAGAAAATTGGGAACCAATAAGTAAAGATGTAACAACTAATAAACAACCCCAGGGAAATGTCCCCTACTCTACTATATCAGCAGTTTCTGAATCCCCATTAAAATTTGGATTAATATGGGTTGGCACTGATGATGGGAATATTCAACTTTCAAAAGATGGAGGAAACTCATGGAAATTGGTTTCCAAAAGGTTACCTCAAAACAGATGGATTAGCAGTATCAGTGCTTCACCACATGATAAAAGAACTGCTTACAT
The DNA here is from genome assembly GCA_016764115.1 of Bacteroidia bacterium. Lineage (GTDB taxonomy): Bacteria > Bacteroidota > Bacteroidia > JAESSM01 > NORP286 > NORP286. The sequence continues at coordinate 1,005 of JAESSM010000181.1, forward strand.
TTCAATGAATGGATATAGAAGTGATGAGTTCAAAATATACCTGTTCAAAACTACTGACTATGGGAAAACATGGACTTCCATAAAAGGTAATCTGCCCGAAGCAGTTGTTAATGTTGTTCTTCCAGATCCGGTAAACAAGGATCTTGTGTATGCAGGAACGGATGATGGAGCTTATGTGAGCTTAAATAAAGGAGTAAACTGGCAACGAATATCAGGTGTACCTAATGTTGCAACTTATGACATGGTTGTTCATCCTAGAGACAATGAATTGGTAATAGGTACTCACGGTAGAAGTATTTATGTAATGAACGTTAAGCCGCTACAAGCACTTGAAGGTTCAAAAAGGGATACAGCAATTATCGCCTTTAAAACAAAGGATGTCCGCCATCATAATAACTGGGGTGAAAAAACTTATTTCTATTCTAAAACTAACGAAACGGTTGTAAAATTCATCTACTATATAGGCAACAAAAACAATAGCAAAGAAGTGACAGTAACAATTAATGATAAGGATGACAATGAAGTTAGAAAACTCGTTTCTTCAAACGAACTTGGGTTTCACCGGTTAAAATGGAATTTGCAAACCAATGAGGACATAGAGAATCCTGAATTTCTATCAAAAGGAACCTATAAAATCAAATTCTCAAACGGAGATAAGTCATCAGAAACAGAATTTAAAATTAAGTAAATGCAAACTATTACTCAAGATTATGTAATGACAGCATCAATTGAACGGGTTTTCGATGCACTGATCAATCCTGAAATAATTGCAGAATGGTCGGGATCCTCTGCTGAAATGGACGGCAATATCGGTACCAAATTTTCTTTATGGGATGGCAGTATTCATGGAACAAATTTAGAGGTGGTACCAAATGAAAAACTGGTACAAGAATGGTATGGCGGAAAATGGGAGGAGCCTTCTAAAGCAACATTTACTTTAACCGAAAATGAAGGTAACACTACCGTTGAACTTTTACATGAAAATGTTCCTGATGATGCTCATAAAAACTTAGATGAGGGCTGGAGAATTTATTATTTAGGTCCGATGCAGGAAATGTTTGGTTAATTAACAAAGATTAAATGTTCAATGAAATAAATAGGTAAAGAAGGAGCAATTAAATAAATTTGCCGCCTTAAATATTATAACTATGAAACGAACATTTAAAAAATCATTATTTTTTTCTCACAGGAGAATGATTACTAGTTGCATGAGAGTTCCATGTGGCCATTAAAAAAACAAATTATTATCACATGAAAAAGACCATCCCTGTTATTTGTATTTTATTGGTAGTACTTGCCTGCAACAATCAACCTCAACAAGAAGCAGGATACACAATACAAGCAGAAGTACAGCAATTTTTGGATGAGTACACAAGAAAGTTCTGCGAATTGGATTTTATAGCTCAAGAAGCACAATGGGCATCCAATACAAAAATAATTGAAGGTGATAGTACCAACGCTATTGCTACAAGAAGAGCCAGTGAAGTGCAGGCAGTTTTCACGGGAAGTGCGGAAAATATTAACAAGGCAAAAGAATATTTAGCCCAAAAAAGTAAGCTCACAAATCTACAGGTACTACAATTAAACAGTATCCTTTATAAAGCTGCCAATAACCCGGGAACTGTACCTGATCTTGTAAAAGAAAGAATAAAAGCTGAGACAGAACAAACAGAAAAACTATACGGATTTGATTTTAAAATTGATGGTGAACCGGTAACACCGAATGAAATAGATGCTAGTTTAAAAGAAGAAAATGACTTAGACAAAAGACTCAAAGCTTGGGAATCAAGCAAAGAAGTTGGGATAAATCTTAAAGAAGGATTAAACAATTTGAGGAATCTTCGAAATGAAACCGTTCAAAACCTCAACTATAGTGACTATTTCTCTTACCAGGTTTCGGAATATGGAATGACTTCGGAAGAAATGATGACGCTGTTAAGAAAAATTCATTCGGAGCTATTTCCACTTTACAGAGAATTACACACTTACACAAGGTATGAATTAGCTAAGAAATTTGGAGTTGATGAAGTTCCTGATTATATACCTGCACATTGGCTAACCAATCGTTGGGGACAAGATTGGGCTTCGATGGTTACAGTTGAAGGATTTGACATAGATGCTGCGTTAAGCGAAAAAGATGAGGAGTGGATCATTCAGCAAGCAGAAAGATTTTACAAGAGTTTAGGGTATGATGCATTGCCATTAAGCTTCTGGGGGAAATCTAGTTTATTTCCAGCACCTAAAAATGCTGATTACAAGAAGAATAACCATGCTTCTGCATGGCATGTTAACTTAGACAGGGATGTAAGATGTTTGATGAGCGTTGAGGCTAATTCTGAATGGTACGAAACTACTCACCACGAATTAGGACATATCTATTACTTCCTGGAATACAGCAATGCTGATGTGCCCATTTTACTTAGAGAAGGAGCCAATAGGGCATTCCATGAAGCATTAGGAAGTTTGATGGGGTTGGCTGCTATGCAAAAACCATTTTTGATCCATCTATATTTAGTGGATAAAAACGCTGAAGTTGACGAAATGAAAGCATTGTTAAAAGAAGCATTGAGTTATGTAGTTTTTATACCATGGTCAGCAGGCGTGATGAGTGAATTTGAACATGAACTTTACTCAAATAATTTACCTCAAGATCAATTCAATAAAAAATGGTGGGAGCTAAAGAAAAAATATCAAGGAATTGTTCCTCCAACAGAGAGAGGTGAAGAGTTTTGTGATGCAGCTTCCAAAACACATATCAACAATGATGCAGCTCAATATTATGATTATGCTTTGTCGTATTTAATACTTTTTCAATTACATGATCATATTGCTACCGAAATATTAAATCAGGATCCAAGAGCAACTGATTATTTTGGCAAACCATTGGTAGGTGAGTTCATCAGAGATATCATGTATCCCGGAGCAACGATTGATTGGCGTGAATTAATGAAGGAGGCAACTGGAGAAGAATTAAGTGCTAAAGCGATGATGAATTACTTTAAACCATTAATGGCTTACTTAAAAGATATCAACTCAGGAAGGAAATATACACTTGAGCCTGTCGTACTATAACGGTTTTACAGCATTTTGTAATTCTTTTATCCTTCTCATTACTGCATAATAGTCACGTTTACGTCTTAGATAAGCGGCTAATTGCCTCGCGGTTTGTATATCTGGAGTTTCCTGTGGAATTCGACCATGATAAAGAATATCAAATAAATTCCTTTTCCAAAAAGTTAGTTCTTCATAAATCATAGCTGTTTGTTTTTGTGAGTTGAGTGAAAGAGTGCTGTCCATGATCAAATGGTTTGTTGATTTTCGTTTGCTTTTGACATTATATTAGGCCAAAACAATGCCAATCTTAATATTCAGAATTATTGTAAGCATATAATATATTTATCAAATATTATCCTTGTTAATTTTTACTCTCAATATTATATATTTTCTCTTTTTGATTTTAAATGCCAATTTATTATCAATTTGAAATTTATTTTTCATTTTGAATCAAAAGAAGTGTGATTTTTTTATTAATTCGTATCTTTACATAATGAATCGAATAGCCTTATTTCCAGGATCATTTGATCCTATTACCAAGGGTCACGAAAATGTGATAAGGCGGGCTTTACCACTTTTTGATGAAATTGTTATTGGTATTGGTCTCAACACACAAAAACAATACATGTTCTCTTTGGAGAAACGAACGGAATGGATCGAGTCGATATTTGCAAAAGAAGAAATGATTCGAGTTGAAACTTACGAGGGACTAACTGTTGATTTTTGTAAAAAGATCAACGCGAATTATATTCTAAGAGGTTTGAGAACAGAAAATGATTTTGAATTTGAAAAGAACATCGCTCAAATGAATCACACAATGGAACCGAAAATAGAATCCATTTTTATAATATGTGATCCTAAATATTCCGCAATAACATCAACCATTGTAAGAGATATTATTAAAAATGGTAGTGATGCGTCTCAATTTGTTCCTGAAGAAGTTATTATTCAGTAATTCGCGCTATTCAATTCC
>JAESSM010000182.1 GCA_016764115.1 Bacteroidia bacterium
AAGGACTTCCACCAACAATTCCATTTTGGTTGGGTGAAGCCCCAGGGCGCACCATTGAATTATCTGAATCCGTTTCAAGATTAAGAGAAACTATAGATGACCTTTTGGGAGAAGTTTCAAATATTCCTCAATTAGAAGATGAAAGTCGTGATGATAAATGGAAAGTAGATTCACTCAACTGGTTGACAAAAGAGGTTAGAATTGAAGAAAACGCAGCAGATCAAGTTGTAATGTATTTAGCAACGGTAAAAGCTGCAATGGGGACCATTCCATCCCAAAATAATTTAATAATTGAAAGGTTTTTTGATGGGGCCGGTGACATGCATGTAGTAATACATTCGCCATTTGGTACAAGGTTAAATCGCGGTTGGGGATTGGCTCTTCGAAAACGCTTTTGCAGAAAATTCAATTTCGAATTACAGGCCGCTGCCACAGATGACGCCATTATCTTATCACTTGGATCTACACATAGTTTTCCACTGGAAGAAGTCTTTGGTTATTTAAACTCTAAAACAGTTAGAAATATATTGATACAGGCTTTACTGGATGCTCCAATGTTTGAAATTAGGTGGCGATGGAATGCGTCACGAGCATTAGCAGTTTTACGAAGACGTGCAGGGAAGAAAGTACCTCCACAGATACAAAGAATGAACTCAGAAGATCTGATAGCATTGATATTTCCTGATCAATTGGCCTGTTTTGAAAACATTGCGGGAGAACGTGAAGTTCCAGACCATCCTTTGGTAAATCAAACGATAAAAGATTGTTTGCATGAAGCAATGGACATCGATAAGTTAGAAACCATTCTTGATAAAATTAAAAACAAGCAAATAAAGTTAATTGCAAAAGATTTGAGAGAAGCTTCTCCCCTTTCTCATGAAATAATATCCGCACGGCCATATGCCTTTTTAGACAATGCTCCTGCTGAAGAAAGGCGAACCAACGCAATTCAAACCAGACGGTGGTTGGATCCTTCAGAAGCGAATGATCTGGGTAAACTTGATATTGAAGCAATAAAGGCAGTGAGAGCCGAGGCATGGCCAAGTGTAGAGAACCCTGACGAATTACATGATGCCTTGGTATTGCATAGTTTTTTAACTGATGAAGAAGGAAAAAATGGAGATGGAATAAATAGCTGGGAAGGTTACTTTGGTTTATTGATCAATGAAAATCGTGCTACAAAAATTATTATTAATGAAAACCAGGCACTTTGGGTTGCCGTAGAGCGATTACCAGAATTTCAAAAACTCTACAAAAATCTAAAACTTAAACCTAATATTAAAATTCCTCAAAGAATAATAGATGATGTAGATCAATCTCAAGATCCATGGGTTGAAGTTATTAGAGGACGAATGGAGGCCTTAGGGCCTGTTAAAGTTGAAGAGCTTGCTAATTCTATGAATATCAAGATATCTAAAGTAGAGCAAGTACTATTTGCACTGGAAAATGAAGGGTTTGTATTCAGAGGAAACTATACTCCAAATGAGGAGAAACAGGAATGGTGCGAACGCAGATTATTAGCAAGAATACACAGGTATACTCTTAATAAACTTAGAAAAGAAATAGAACCTGTTTCAGCTGCGGTCTTTATGCAATTCCTTTTTCAATGGCATAATTTGTTGCCTGATCAACAGTTGGAAGGCCCTGACTCATTAAGAAGCGTATTGCAAAAATTAGAGGGTTTCGAAGCGCAAGCTGTTTCATGGGAGGGAGATATTTTACCTTCAAGAATTAAAGATTACGATCATAATTGGCTGGATGCTGTTTGTCTTTCGGGATCAACAATTTGGGGAAAATTTCATTTCAATGGAAATAACGGTGCAAGCAATGGTCCTATAAAAACAACTCCGATTTCTTTAATTAACCGATCGAATTGGAAATTCTTTCAGCGATTACAAAATAAAGAAAGGAGTAAAAGTACATTAGAGCTATCCAGCAATGCCAGGCAAGTGTTAGAAATACTCGAAGAAAAAGGAGCATCTTTTTTTGACGACCTATTGGAAAGAGCAGAATTGCTAAAGGTGAATCTTGAAGAAGCAATGAGCGAATTGGTGTCGCATGGATTATTGACTTCTGATAGTTATGCAGGATTAAGATCATTCTTGGTGCCTTCGAAATATAAGTCAGGAAGGAGAAATGGACGTGCTCCCTTTAAAATAGAAGAAGCTGGAAGGTGGAACTTGTTACAACCTAATGGCCAAAACACTTACGATAAAAAGCAATCACTTGAAGTGATCGCCAGAATTCTATTGAGAAGATACGGAATTGTGTTTAGGAAATTACTTACTCAGGAAGTAATGGCACCTCCCTGGCGTGAATTAGTTAGTATATATCGTGTTTTGGAAGCACGAGGAGAGATCAGAGGCGGTAGGTTTGTCACTGGAGTTTGGGGAGAACAATTTGCTTTGCCTGAGGTAATACCTCAACTTCGCTCTATCAACAAGCAGGAAAAATCAGAATCCTATGTTTCATTATCTGCTTCAGATCCATTGAATTTAACTGGTGTTATTACGCCAGGCAAAAGGATTCCTTCAATTTATTCTAATAGGATTTTATACAAAAATGGAGTACCTATTGCCGTAAAAGAGGGAAAAGAGATCAAATATTTAATTGATCTCCCGGAAGATGAAAAATGGGTAATCCAAAAGAAACTAATTCAAAGAAAATTTTCTCCTAAACTGAAAGGATATCTCGGTAAGGGGATCATGTAATAAAAAAGCCCGGTTAAATAACCAGGCTCATATTTTTTACTACATCCTTTTTTAATACATTTCTCCGTAATCATCTATGAGCTCTTCATATTCCGTAGCATCATCTCCAAAAGTTTCAATATTATCATCTGCAACTACATAAGTGCTTTTATCCCCTGCCTTTCTTGAAAACATAACGTCATATTCAACATTATTATGATCAACCATTTTTAGTCCTACGTAATCAGCATTTTTCTTTGATTTAAGATCTGCGGTGCAAATAGGACAAAAGAACTCTACTAATTCACCATCTTCAATGTGATATGCATCATGTTTGTTAAAGGAGTAATCACCTACTTTGGGGCTAAGTAATATCAACCCTTTGTTTTTTTTCTTGTTCATTGTAGAGAACACAACAAAACCACCTGCATTCAAGTGGCCTTTGCATTTGGGGCATCTGTAATCGTTCTGTTTCATCGACATGGCTTTATAGTTTAAAGGCTGCAAGTTTATTTTCAGTTACAATATAAAAAAACTTTCGCTAAAAGTCAATGACTTGACCATCTTTAGCCGTTTCTATTTCAATTTTATGTAGGTTTTCTAACATTTCCTCGCCTAAATGATTAAGTATAACTCTTTTGGAGTTTAGTCTATTCAGATTTTCTTTTAACTCCAAATAATTAATATGTCCTTTTAATTTGCTATCATAAAAATTGCATTCGCAAATAAATAAATCTGAACCATCAGCAAGTTGATATAAATTATCCGTCCATTCTGTGTCCCCAGAAAAAGAAATCACTTTCTCATCTACATATATCTTATACCCGTGTGGTAACGATGCCGGAGCATGAATAACAGGTGATGTTTCTATTCTAAATATACTTTCATCAATTTTATCATTACCATTAAATTCTAAATAATGGACATCGATGTTTTTTAATAATGGAGACCCAGGATATAGCAGTTCACATAATTCTTGTAGTTTTTGCTCACATCCCGGAGGACTAATGATAGTTAGTGGCTTTATTCGTTTAGTTTTATGGGTAGCGTCTAACAAAAAAAATGGGATGCCTCCATAATGGTCTCCATGGAAATGAGAAACAACGATCACATCAACATCCTCAGTTGAAATTTCATTTTGATGTATGGCTACCAATGAGCTTGCGCCACAATCAAGTAAAAAGTTAACCTTTGGAGTTTTTAGGAAAAAGCAAGTATTGAAACGACCACCACTTGCAAAGGCATCACCGCAACCTAGAACATGTAACGAGCAACTGCCCATTATTCTGAAAATTAATTATGAATTTAAAATAGAAAGGTAAATTTATCCTTCTTTCTTTTCTTCTTCGGTGTCATCAGCAAAAACATCTTCATCCTCTGTTTCTTTCGACTTGCTATCATCAGAAGTTTTTTCTGGCTCAGACTCTTCTTCGGCTATCTCATTGCTACTATCTTTTCTCTCATCAGCTACAGGATCGTCCTTCTTTTCTTCTTTAGTAGTATGATCTTCTTTTTTTTCTTCGGATTCAGGAGCTTCTTCGGTTAACTCAGCAATCTTATCTTCTGGTTCATCAGCAAAAGCATCATCATCGACTTTTTCATCAGAAGTTTCTTTTTTTGGCTCTTCTGCTTTCTTGGTATCGTCAGCCGCTATTTCTGCAGCAATCTCTCTTTGTACCTCAGCTTTTTCTTCGGCAAGGATTTCCAATCCTTTGGGGGTTTTGTATTTTTTATGAAGGTGTTTCAGTGCTTGTTCTTGATTTTCCTGAAAAGCTGCAGCAATTTTTGGAACTAAAAATCTCTTGGACCTTTTGTGTTCTTCAAAAAATGACAGTAATTGCTTTTCAAAATCCTCTAGTGATGCCATTAACCTTTATTTAATACTATTTGTGACCAAAACTAATTAAATTTTATAAATAGTAATCTCAATTAGTTATCTAATAATTCAATTTCCTTTTGAAGTTCTTTATAAGCTTCGTTACAAACACTATGAAATGTATCTAATAATCCAGGAATTTCATCAAGATTCTCCTGTTTTTTGCTGTATTGTTCAATATTAGTAATTACTTCTTTCATACTTGAAATTCCAATATAGGTAACTTTTGGTTTCATAGGGTGTGCAATTTTTCTGAGTCCGTCCCAATTTTCTTTTTCGCAATGCTCTTTCATTTTTAAAATTTGATCGGGAGTTTCTCTTAAGAACAATTCAAGCATTTCTTTCAATTTATCATTCTTACCTTTATATAGGTTTTTCAAGAATGAAAGGTCAACTAAGCGTCCGTTTGAGTCATCTATAGATGAGGCTTCCTGAGAACTCTGTTTTTTTGGCTCATTGCTTTCTGATGTCATTTCAACTATATTTGGTTGGTCTGGATTTTCAATTTCTTTGCCTTCTGTCTTTTCAATAAAGTGAAGAAGAGCATTTTGCAATATAGAAGAATCTATTGGTTTTGTTACAACAGTATCCATACCTGCTTTCAAACATTTATCAACTTCTTCCTTAAATGCATGAGCGGTTAAAGCAATTATAGGAATATCACATAATGGTTCATCCATTTTCCTTATCTCTTTTGTTGCAGTTAATCCGTCCATTTCTGGCAATTGAACATCCATTAGCACTACATCGTAGTTGTTATTTTTTACTTTTTCTAAAGCGATTAATCCATTTTCAGCAACATCAACTGACTTAATAAACTCCCATCCTTCCATTATGTCCTTTGCAACAAGCCTGTTATATTCATCGTCTTCTACTAACAATATACAACACTTAGGTATTTTAGATAAGTCTAGTGACTTATTATCATCCATAATAATTTCCATTAATGATTTCTCACTAATCGGAAATTTAACGGTGAATGAGAACTTAGTACCTATACCAACTGTACTGGTTGCTGTCAGTTCTCCACCCATTAATTCAACAAATTGTTTTGAAATTGACAAGCCTAATCCTGTTCCTTCTACATTTCTAGTTTTATCTCCTTCGACCTGAATAAAACTATCAAAAATACCTTTCAATTTCTTTTCAGGTATTCCAATTCCTGTATCTGAAACAAAGAATTCAATAGATGCATTTTTTGAGTCACCCTCTTTATATGTAGCACCAAATGAGATTTCACCATCTTCGGTGAACTTTATGGCATTACCGATTAAATTGATAAGTATCTGACCCAATTTTATATCATCACCAACTAATACATTAGGGATCTTAGTGTCGCAATGGTATTTTAATTTTACTTTCTTTTCATCTGCTTTATACTTATTAGATTCCAGAATGCTAATTAGTTTCTTTTTTAAATTAAAATCTATTTCGTTAAGTAACATTTTTCCGGCTTCGAGCTTGGAAAAATCAAGTACATCATTTATTGTATTCAATAAATTTTCAGCAGAGAAGTTAATGGCAGTAAGGTATTGTGTTTGTTTATTGGCATTTTCAGGTTGCATCAACAACTTGGAAAGTCCAATCACAGCGTTTAAAGGTGTTCTCAATTCATGGCTCATATTTGCTAAAAATTGTTCTTTCATTTTGGAATTTGCCTGAGCTATTTGCCTTGCCTTGATCAGCCGTTTATCCGCATCTTTAAATATGGAAATATCCTGGGCAGTAAATATGAAACTTTCTTTACCCTCAAGCTTGCTTTTAAACAATGAAGCCGAAAGTGAGAACAATTTCCTCTTTCCATCCTTGGTTTTATAGCTTCGTTCTATACTTTGAATCCGCCCTTTTTTATTTAAGTACAGAAGTACATCCTTTAGAAATCCCTCATTGTTTAAAACAGTTGTAAATGATTTTCCTATTAGTTCATCCTGATCGTAATTCAAAATTCTATTGGTTGCTTGATTAACCTCGGTAATTACCAAATCAGAGTCAATAACAATTAATGAAACATTAGCCCTATCAATAATATTATGGCTATATTCAAGTTCATCCTTTTTTTCATTTAGATCAGTTAAGAATTTTTTAATAATTACAAATGAAACGAAGAGTATAATTGTTACTAGAGCAATCAAACTAGCTGCAATTGCCATTATAAAACCAAATCCAAATCCCACATTATCTAATAACTCAATTATTGAAGATGACTCAGTGGATTGTGATTTAGATAATTCCGCAATAATGCTATTAGACTGAAGATTAAATTGAATCAGTAGAAAAAAAGATATCCCGATTAGGATCAATATAAATCCTCCAATAATAGCGAGGAATATATTGATTCTATCTTTTACAAATGACAGCATAGGTATGACCGTATGGCTAACGAATAAAATTGGAATTTTTAATAATTAAAGTTAATAAAAAAACTCAAATATTGTATATTTGATAATCTATCGCTTACCCTAAACCATCAAAACTATGGAAGACTCACAAAGCATATCATTATTTCTTGTTGATGATGACCCTTTTTTTCTTGCCTTGTTAGAAGAAAGGCTAAATTCCTATGATGATCTAAAGATCACTACATTTGACACTGGAGAAAAATGCTTGGAAAATATACACCTGAACCCAAAGATCATTGTTCTCGATCATTTTCTGAACAGTGTTAACCCTGATGCGATGGACGGGTTAGAAGTTTTAGAAAAGATAGCGGAAAAGAACCCAGATATTCAGATAATTATTTTATCCAGCCTACAAGACTCTGATAAAGTGACCCAATACATGGAAAAGGGCTCTTTTACCTACATTATCAAAGATGAAGAAGCTATGTGGAAGCTTGATGATGAATTAAGAGAAATTATTGGGAACTTACAAGATTAAATCCAAGTCTCTTTTATCATGAACGCAATGAAAAATTTCATCTTACTATTAGTTTTTACTGCTTTTTTCATTTCCTGTGAAAAAGAGGACGACAATAACAACAACTCGAATAATACCACCGCTACTAATCCACCAGTGGCATCATTTACAAATAGCATAGATGATTATACCGTTACATTTATCAATACCTCGGCCAATACACCAACAAGTATTTCATGGGATTTTGGGGATACCCAAACTGCATCTGGTGATACTGTTATCCATACTTATGATACTGCCGGTACATATCAGGTAGTACTTACCACCACAAACATTGATGGAAGCGATACCGCAAGCATTTCTATTAGCATTGACCATTATTATAATCTGGCCGAAATAAAGACTGACTTAGGGAATTTAACCATTTGGCTTTATGACAAGACGCCTTTACATAAATCGAATTTTCTGATGCTCGCAGATAGTGGTTTTTATGATAGCACCACTTTTCATCGTATAATCCCGGATTTTGTAATTCAAGGGGGTGATCCTTTGAGTAAAGATGATGACCCTGGAAATGATGGTACAGGTGGGCCGGGTTATACTACACCAGCTGAATTTGATTCTTCATTGACTCACGTTTATGGAGCAGTTGCATCTGCAAGATTGGCTGATAGTGTTAATCCGGACAAGAATTCATCAGGCTCACAGTTTTTTATTGTTGTAGGATTAAGCGGTGCCCATAATTTAGACATGGAATACACTACATTTGGTTTGATAATCAGCGCTATGACATTTGCTGATGACATTTCAGACCAACCTGCTGATATGAGTGATAGACCAACAACTGATATTACTATGGATGTAGATGTTGTTCTTTATTCTAGAGATGAATTGATAAGCAATTTTAGTTTTGATCCGGATAATAATTGATTATCGCAATTTTATAATTTTATTGATTTTCAGCTTTGTATCACCACTAATTTTCATAAAATAAACTCCATTCTTCAAATTGGAAATATCAATACTTGAATTGGTGTATTGTAACATTTCTTTGGGAATCAATTTGCCATTTGTGGTATAAAACTCTATTTTATTTATTAAAAAGCCAGTTTCTTTAATATTGATTATCGAATTGCTTGGATTCGGGTATATAGTTAACTCTTCCGTATCTTCTGGGTTTAATGTTACGACACTATTATAATTTGTATCGATTAGATCAATAAGTGCTCTATATTTGGGTGCCTGATCATCGGTAATATCCTCTAGTGAGCCCCACTGACCATATCTACCGTATGCGCCAATCAATGTAAAATACATATACTCATCTCCTCCTAAATCAAACCAATCTTCAGTAAAGGCATTTTGCACAATACCATACATACCTTCCAAACGCTCTGCCCTGACTCGGTCACCAACATTGTTAGCGTCTCCTATACCTGTTGTTCCAGGGCCAACTTCATATGCTACGTATTTCAAATTTTCATCATTGGCCATTGTTATTAAAGTAGTTTTGGTTGTATTGTCATTGGATCTGTAAGCATCATAGCCAGCTACAATTTCTTCAGGGCTACCGGTCCATTCAACAGAACCTGAGCTATAATAAGGTGCTCCTGACCATGCATAAAGATGATCACTTAATACACCACCTGCAATCGCATCTACATTTTTCTTTGCCCAATTCATCATTCTTAAATTTCTGTCAACCCAACCAAATTGTGTTGCTAATACAATTCTTATTCTATCATTGATTAAAGATGCCCCAAATGCTTCTTGAAATAAAACACTAATCTCAATTGTACGTCTTACAAATCTTCTTTCCCCAAGCATCGTAGTATCCGTTTCTCCATCAGCAGCTATTATGTTGTTCGTGTCTGCTTCAACTCTTGCCATATCAACATTCCAGTAAGTTTGTTCAAAACCAGGAGAACCATTCCATACTTCATTTGAAAGTTCAACATAAATGTTTCTGCTTGTATCAAGATCCATTAAGTCGCTTTTTAACATTTTGGCTAATTCACGTACATAATTATCTGTTGCATTAATTGGAACACAGATCCAAGGATCAACAGCCATTAATTTTGCTACTTCTATCAAATCCTCCCACGGGAATCCTTGTTGTACTATTCCATTCTTGGATAATGCTCCAACATTATATCGAATATCGTCCACTGTTGGGCGATCATCCCAATCCTGAAAAATTGGTTGGGGAGCATTTAGAACCGTATTAGTGGTTCCATAATCCCAATGACAATTGCCATCAGTTCCGGTAAAGTCTTTAAATCTTGCTAAATGAAAAGGTTTTACCCTATCAATAAATGGATCATTATATCGTTGTGATGTATTGTGATCAAAGTCGGGTCTGGTTAATTTAATATTTTGTATCCCATTATTTGTATTTGTAAAGTTGATTACGAATTGGCCCGCACCGCTTGTTATCGTTATATCTGATGTAGTTGTGTTGGTTCCTGAATCATAAACTTTATTGGACTCGGCCCAATTCTCCCAACCATAAATATCAGCCTGTCCCATATATGATAATTTATAAGTTCCCCCAAGGTCAATTTGAAAACTATCGGGGTCATCCATTGGTGGAACCCAAGCAAACAATGGCCTCATATCCCATAAATTCATTTGAAAGTCAGTGGTTGGCCATCCACTTGAATCTATTGGCGCATCCCCTATCGTATTTCCATTGCCATCAAGCTCTTCCCAACTTCCAGAACTTTTAACAACATCTATAAAAAATAAATTTCTGTCATCATCACTTACATTGATACCAATTAGTTTAGGATAAACATTTTGAGCTTTTGAGAAACTCCCAAATACTAATATTAATACTATTGTAAGTATAAAATATCTCATAAAAGAGTTCAATTAAATCTTTAAGGATTGATAAATTGATTCATATTTTTCTACTCCTTCTTTCAAGGAATAATATTTAAAAGCTCCATTCCGGTAATGTTCCTTCGGTTTTTCCAGCAAAGCATCTATTTGATCAATTGCATTTTGATATTCCTCATTAGTAAAATCATTAATAACAACACCTCCCTCGGTATCATTTAATATATCTGCAGTATCACCAATTTTAGA